>JBBJOB010000062.1:0-10036 GCA_037721455.1 Solirubrobacteraceae bacterium
CCGACGGTGTCGCCGGTGATCGAGGCGGCGTGGGCCTCGGAGCCCTTGCCGCCGTAGGCGCCGTCCTCGATGAGCTTCTTGGCGTTGTCCCACGCGCCGCCACCCGCGGTCATGAGGACGGCGAAGAAGAAGCCGACCACGATCACGCCGATGAGCAGGCCGCCCAGGGCCTCGATCGAGATCAGCCCCACGATGAACGGGATGGCGATCGGGATCATCGCCGGGAGGATCATCTCCTTCTGCGCGGCCTTGGTCACGATGCCCACGGTGACCGCGTAGTCGGGCATGTCGGTGCCCTCCATGATGCCCGGCTTCTCGCGGAACTGGCGGCGGACCTCCTCGACCACGCCGCCGGCGGCGCGGCCCACGGCCTCCATGGACAGGGCGGAGAACAGGGTGACCATGATGCCGCCGATGATCAGGCCGATGAGCACCGGCGGGTCCTGCAGCGCGAAGTTCGTTGTGATGCCGTCGAGCTCGAGCTCAAGGCGGAACGCCGCGAACAGCACGATCGCCGCGAGCACCGCCGATCCGATGGCGTAGCCCTTGGTCACCGCCTTGGTGGTGTTGCCCACCGCGTCCAGCGGGTCTGTGACGTTGCGCACCTCCTCGGGCAGCTCGGCCATCTCGGCGATGCCTCCGGCGTTGTCGGTGATCGGCCCGAAGGCGTCCAGCGCGACGATGAGGCCGGTGAGCGAGAGCTGGCCGACCACGGCGATGCCGATGCCGTAGATGCCCTGGTCCCCGCCGCCGGCGATCTGCCAGGCAGCCAGGATGCCCAGCACGAGCACGAGCGCGGGCAGGGCGGTGGCCTGCAGGCCTTGCGCGAGACCGGAGATGATGTTGGTCGCGTGTCCGGTCTGGGATGCCGCGGCGGTCTTCTTGACCGGGCTGAAGCGCGTCGAGGTGTAGTAGTCGGTCAGCACGAACAGCGCCGCGGTGACGGCGATTCCGACCAGCGCGCAGAAGTAGAGCTCGATGCCGGTGGGGGCGTTGGGGCCCAGGTCGTCGACCATCAGCAGCGTGACGGGCAGGAACGCGAGGGCGGCCAGGATGCCCGACGCCGCCAGACCCTGATACAGCGCGCGCTCCACGTTGCCGGCGGCGCTGCGCACCGCGAAGGTCCCGATGATCGAGGCGATGATGGCCACGCCGCCCAGAACGAGCGGGTAGACCGCGACCTCGGTGGCGAAGTCCTGGAAGGTCAGGACGCCCAGCAGCATCACCGCGACGACGGTGACCGCGTAGGTCTCGAACAGGTCGGCCGCCATGCCGGCGCAGTCGCCGACGTTGTCGCCCACGTTGTCGGCGATGACCGCCGGGTTGCGCGGGTCGTCCTCGGGGATGCCGGCCTCGACCTTGCCCACCAGGTCGGCGCCCACGTCGGCGGCCTTGGTGAAGATGCCGCCGCCCAGACGGGCGAAGACGGAGATCAGCGAGCCGCCGAAGCCCAGGCCGATCAGCGCGTCGATGGCCTCCTTGTCGTCCTGGCCGAAGGGCCCGGTGAGCACGAAGTAGTAGCCGGCCACGCCGAACAGGGCGAGGCCCACGACCAGCAGGCCGGTGATGGCGCCGCCGCGGAAGGCCACGTTCAGCGCCGGGCTGATGCCCCCGCGAGCGGCCTCGGCCACGCGGCAGTTGGCGCGTACGGAGACGTTCATGCCGATGTAGCCGGTGGCGCCGGACAGGATGCCGCCGATGGCGAAACCGACGGCCACCGAGACGCTCTGCAGGAAGATGAGCACCACGAAGAGGACGACGCCGACCACGGCGATGATCGAGTACTGGGTGTTCAGATAGGCCCGCGCGCCCTCCTGCACCGCCCCGGAGATGCGCTGCATCTCGTCGTTGCCCGGCGACAGAGCCAGGAGCTGACGGGTGGTGACCACGCCGTAGACCACCGCCAGCGCGGCGCACAGGAGCGCCAGCCACGCTCCGTTGTTGGTCAGGAACTCAGTCAAGGGAGGATCCTCCAGGGAAGACTCGATCAGGCGGGCACCGGAACGGCCCGCGCGCGCAACGCAGCACGGGAGGACTCCCATGAAGCGGGCAGGAGCATAGAGGGCGCGCCGGACGCACCCACAGCCGAGTTGTCGCCGTGCGCGAGGGCGGCAAGAGGCCCCAGCCCTGCGGACGCGGTGGCGGGCAGCGAGAGTGCACGCTCACGCGCTGAAGATCTCGCGGGCCGTGATCGCCAGTGCATCACCTGGCTCGCGCACCTCCTCGCGGGCGCAGATGGCGAGGTGCACCTCGGGCGCGCGGCGGGGGAGTCGCTCTGTCTTGCGCACGAGCTCACGCCGCAGCCGGACGCCGTCGACGGTCCTCGCCCACTTCGCCTCGCCGGCCAGGATGGCTTCGCGCGAGCGGCCTGCAAGCGCGACGGCGTCGATCTCCACCGGCGGCGCATCGGCCCAGTAGCGTCCGACGGCCACGACGTCTTCCCCCAGCCCGCCCTCCGCCGCCACGCGCCGGAGGTGGTCGCGGAAGGCCTCCTCCCAGCGCTCGCCCATGTGGTCGTCGAGCGACCGCTCGATCACGGGGACGACGCTCGCGCCCAGTCCGCGCTCGATCTCCGCCTTGTAGGGCTCCACGAGGCCCAGCCAGAAGGCGAGATGGTTGTCGGCGAGGCGGTACAGGCGGCGGCGAGTGCGGCGGGGGTCCTCGGTGACCGGCGCCATCCGCTCGACGAGACGAAGCTCGATGAGCCGGTCGAGTGTCCGAGCAGGCTCCGCGCG
This sequence comes from Solirubrobacteraceae bacterium, assembly GCA_037721455.1. Classification (GTDB taxonomy): domain Bacteria; phylum Actinomycetota; class Thermoleophilia; order Solirubrobacterales; family Solirubrobacteraceae; genus Siliceabacter. The sequence continues at coordinate 2,736 of JBBJOB010000062.1, forward strand.
AACCGCGTCGGCGATCTCGTTGTGGCGCGTCCGCCCGGCGGCGATCGCTCGGAGCACCTGGGCATCGAGCTGGCCGTCGCCGGCCTCCGTGGCCAGCACGAGCGCCCCCTCGTCAAGCAGGCGCCCGCCCGCCGTGCCGACGAGCCGCATAAGGTTGTCGCGCACCGTCGCCTCCTGATCCCACCACTCGAGGTAGAGCGGCATGCCGCCGACCACTCCCCAAACGAGAGCACGATCGGCCGGCTCCAGGCGCTGGAGCATCGCCGCGGCCTCGTGGGGACGGAAGGGGTGCAGCAGCAGCGCAAGGTCCATGCGCCCGTAGAGCGGCGCGCGCTCCTCCTGGATGGCGCGCATCACGCGGACGGCGGAGCCGCAGAGCAGCACTCGCAGGTGCGACGAGGTCCGGGCGCCGTCCCAGAAGGCGCGCAGGATGCCGGGAAGATCCGGGCTCGCCCGCACGAGGTCCGGGAACTCGTCGAGCACGAGCAGGAGCGGCTCGGCGCGAGCCGCGTCCGCGAGCGTGTCGAGGAGGTCGTCCCAGTCGGTGAACGGCCGGGCGGACAGATCACGAACCCCGCTGGCTGTGAGCTCGCTCGCGGCCGCGCGCGACAGGATGGCAAGCTCGTCGACGGCCGGGCGCCCGGCGGCGGTGTGGAAGATCGCGCGCTTGCCGCCGACGAAGTGCTGGAGCAGCGCAGTCTTGCCGACCCGACGGCGCCCCCAAACCACGCCCATGCGCGCGCCTTTCGCGGACCACCAACCGTCGAGGGCGTCGAGCTCGGCGGTCCGGTTTACGAACACCCAAGCAGTGTAACCGACATCAGACGTCAGTTACGTCCGATGTCGGTTAGCCGGCGGCCGCCTACTGCCCTGGAATCCAGAGGCGGCCGCCGCCGGGCCCCTGGGGCGGCTGGGGCGGCTGCTGTGGACCGCCGGGCTGCTGGGGAGCGGGCTCCGGCGGATCGGGGCGCCTCGCCTCCTCCTCGCTCAGCGGAGCGCCGGTGAGGCGCGCGAAGGCCATCTGGAGCTGAGAGAGCGCCTGGCGGATCTGGCCGGCGTCCTCGCCCAACGCGCCCTCGACGAGCGGCATCAGCGCCCGAGCGCCCTCGATGGCCTGGCCGAGCTGCTGCGGGTCTCGCTCCTCCTCGGCGCCGGGCACCAGGCCCGCACGCCGCCCGCCCAGGTTGAGCAGCGACACCAGGGTCTGGACGAGGACGTCCTCGACCTTGATGCGCTTCATCTCCTCCTCGTAGGCCTGGCTCAGCTCGTCCTCGGTCGGTGGCCTGCCCTGCTCGCTGCTCACGCGGCCTTCACCTCCTGGGGGTGGGAGTAGGTCTGCGCGGTCTCGCGCACCGTGGCAGCGTAGACGGCGCGGGGGTCGAGTCCGTCGGCGATGAGCGCCCGCTGGCGCTGGGCGGAGTTGCGCTGGGGGAAGTTGGGCTCCCAGCGCAGCTCGTCGCGCACCGGCGCGCTCCAGGCGGCCAGGCGCTCGACGATGGCCGCAGCGGGGTAGCGGTCGCCGCCGGCGCCGGCGTCGCCCGGGGCGCCGATCTCCAGCATCTCGCCGTCCAGGCCGAAGCGGATCGCCCTCCAGAGGTTCTCCTCGATCAGGCGGTGCGGCGGGTCGGTGAAGGGCACGCCCTCGTCGACATCGCGTGCGCATTGGGCCACGCAGGCCACGATCAGGCCGGCCAGCGCCTCGGACTCCCGCGCCGTCGGCTGCGCGTCACAGATGCGCACCTCGACGGTGCCGAAGGCCAGATGCGGGCGCACCGACCACCACACCTGCGTCGGCTCGACGATCGAGCGCGCGTGGACCAGCAGGTCGAGGTAGGAGCGGTAGCCCTCCCACGACCCGTAGGCGTCGGGCACGCCGCAGCGCGGGAACTGCTTGGTGAACGACTGGGTGCGCGCCGAGTGCAGGCCAGCGTCGAGGCCGTCCAGGAAGGGAGAGCTGGCGCTGACGGCCAGCAGAAGCGGCAGCAGCGGGCGCAGGCGGTCGGACACCCTCACGGCGCGGTCGATGTCGCGCACCCCGACGTGGACGTGCAGTGAGAACGTGTTGTTGCGCCGCGCGACGTACTGCAGGTCGTCCACCACGCGGCGGTAGTGAGGCGTGTCGATGTTGCGCTGCTCGCGGTAGTCGGCGAAGGCGTGGGTGCCGGTGGCGCCCAGCTCCACTCCACGACCACCGGCCACGGCGAACAGGCGACGGCGTACGTCGCGCTGGCGGGCGAGGGCGTCGTGGAGGTCCTCCCCGCGGCCCGAGCGGATCTCGATCTCCGAGGAGATCAGCTCGCCGGAGATCGACTCGGCCAGCACGGGGTCCTCGGCGCGCGCAGCCTCATCGAGCTCCTCGAAGCGGGGCACGAGGTCCAGCGTGACCGGGTCGAGGATGGCCAGCTCCTCCTCCAGGCCGACGGTGAGGTCGGCCGCCTGCGCGAAGGTCGCGAGGGCTGCCTCGGTCGCCCTCATGCCAGATAGAAGTACAGCGCGTAGAGGAGGTCGACGGCCGGGCTGGAGGCGTGCACGGTGACCTCGGGGGGCACCTGCAGCAGCGAATCGGAGTAGTTGAAGATGATCCGCACGCCGGCGGCGACGAGGTCGTCGGCCAGGGCCTGCGCCGCCGCGCTGGGCACCGCGAGCACCCCGACCACGATGTCCTCGTCGGTGACCACGCCCTGGAGCTCGTCGAGGCGGCGCACCGTCTGCGTGCCCAGCTGGCGGCCCACCTTGGCCGGGTCGACGTCGAAGATGGCCACGACGCGGAAGCCGTGGTCGGCGAAGATGTCGCTGGAGGCGATGGCCTGGCCGAGGTGGCCTGCGCCGAACAGCGCGATGTTGTGCCGGTCGGTGGTGCGCAGGATCGTGCTGACCTGCGCGACCAGGGAGTCGACGTTGTAGCCGACCCCCCGCTTGCCGAACTTGCCGAAGCCCGACAGGTCGCGGCGGATCTGGGTGGGGTTGACGTGCGTCCAGGCCGAGAGCTCCTGCGAGGACACGGTGGCCTTGCCCTCCTTCTGGGCCTGGCGCAGCACCTGCAGGTAGCGCGACAGCCGCGCGGCGACGCCGAGCGAGAGGCGTTCGCCATCGGGGCGGGGGTCGCCGTCAGGGCTCGCTGGGGCGTCGCGGAGGGTCATCGGCCGGGGCGCGTAGGCTAGCCCTCGCCCGCGACGAAGCCCGCGCGCGGGCGACAGGCGGCACGCGACAACGGCGCCACCGCGGCCGACTTGAGGAGTGGGGACCATGGGTATACGCCAGGCGCCGGCGCGCACCGTGTCCGGTCACACGACTGATTTCATGGGAGGGGCGGGATGAGCATCGAGCACCGCGACGAGCGAGAGACCGTCGAGGCCAAGCGCGAGGGGCGTGGCGCGCGCGAGGGGCGGGCGCCCGGCAGCCCCGCTGACCTGGGCGGCACCTCGAAGAAGGACACCCTGAAGCGAACCTTCAAGGAGTTCTCGGCCGACGACCTCACCGACTGGGCCGCCGCGCTGACCTACTACGCGGTGCTGGCGCTGTTTCCCGCGATCATCGCGCTGGTCTCGATCATCGGCCTCGTCGGCCCGTCGGCGACCGACCCGCTGCTGGAGAACCTCGGCACGGTCGCGCCGGGGCCGGCCCAGGAGATCCTGACCGGTGCGATCGAGGGCCTGGCCACCAGCGGCGGCGCCGCGGGCATCGCCTTCGTGATCGGCCTCGTGCTCGCGCTGAACTCCGCCTCGGGGTACATCGCGGCGTTCTCGCGCGCCTCCAACGCGATCTACGACGTCGAGGAGGGTCGACCGATCTGGAAGCTCAAGCCCGCGCAGATCGCGACGGCGCTGGTCCTCATCCTGCTGCTCGCGATCGTCGCCGTCGGGGTGACGTTCACCGGCCCGCTGGCCGAGCAGGTCGGCACGCTGGTCGGCGTGGGCAGCAGCGCCGTGGTGATCTGGGACCTCGCCAAGATCCCCGTGCTCCTGCTGGTCGTCTCGTTCATGTTCGCGTTCCTGTACTGGGCGGCACCCAACGTCAAGCAGCCGGGCTTCAAGTTCATCAGCCCGGGTGGCGTGGTCGCCCTGGTCATCTGGATCGTCGTGTCGCTGCTGTTCGCCCTCTACGTGGCCAACTTCGCCTCCTACAACAAGACCTACGGGTCGCTGGGGGGCGTCATCGCCTTCCTGGTGTGGCTGTGGATCACCAACATCGCGATCCTCTTCGGCGCCGAGCTCAACGCCGAGCTGCAACGCAGCCAGCAGCGCGAGGCCGGGCAGCCCGCGCCGCTGGACCAGCCGTTCCTGGAGCCCCGCGACACGTCCAAGCTCGAGAAGAAGGCCGCCAAGGAGTGATGACGGCGGGGCTCAGCGACGGATCACCCCCGCAGCCGCCCGCGCAGGTCCGGCTCGTCGACGAAGAAGTCGTAGAGCTCCTGGCCGTCGAGGACGATCACCGGGATGCGCTCCAGGTAGCTGGCGTGCAGTGCGTCGTCAGTGGTGATGTCCACCTCGTCGAAGGGCTCGCCCACCCGCTGCAGCACCACGCGCGCGTCGTCGCACAGGTGGCAGCCGGGGCGGCCGAAGAGGGTCAGGCGCGGGGCCACCGGACCTCGCCGCTGGGGTAGGCGTCGAGGCCGAGGTAGTCCGGGAACGCCAGGGCGTCGACCGCGCGGGCCGCGGCGCCGATCATGGCGGCGTTGTCGGTGCACAGCTCGCGCGCGGGGATCGCGACGCGGGCGTCCAGGCCCTCGATCCGCGCGCGCAGCGGCCCGTTGGCCGCCACGCCGCCGCCGATAGTCAGCGCCCGTAGACCGGTCTCCCGCAGCGCCCGCTCGCAGCGGCGCGCCAGCGCCTCGACGATGGCGTGCTGGTAGGAGGCGGCCAGGTCAGGGGCGCGCTCGCGGGCGGCGGCCTCCCCGAGGTCACGCACCTTGTAGAGCAGGGAGGTCTTCAGCCCGGCGAAGGAGAAGTCCAGGCCGCCGACGCGCTCGGCCACCGGGAAGGCGAAGGCGCCCGGGTCGCCCTCGCGGGCCAGGCCCTCCAGCGCCGGGCCGCCGGGATAGGGAAGGCCCAGCATGCGCGCGCCCTTGTCGAAGGCCTCCCCCGCGGCATCGTCCAGCGTGCGCCCGAGCACCGTGGCCGCGCGCTCGCCGTCCACCCGGACCAGCAGCGTGTGGCCGCCGCTGGCGATCAGGCACAGGAACGGCGGCTCGGGCGCGCCGTCGGCCAGCGCGCTCGCCGCGACGTGGCCGTGGAGGTGGTCCACGGGCGCGAGGGGCAGCTCGCGGGCGGCGGCCAGGCCCTTGGCGTGGCTGAGGCCCACCAGCAGCGCGCCGACCAGGCCGGGGCCACGGGTGACCGCGACCAGCGTGACATCGTCCAGCGTCGTGTCCGCCCGTTCAAGGGCGTCGTCCACCGCCGCGTCGAGCAGCTCGAGGTGGTGGCGCGAGGCCACCTCGGGCACCACGCCGCCGTAGCGGTCGTGGATCCCCTGCGACGAGATGACGTTGCTGCGCACCTCGCCATCGGGCGCGAGCACCGCGGCGCAGGTGTCGTCGCAGCTGGTCTCCAGGGCGAGGATCACGCCGGCGACGCGTCGGGCACGTCGTCGAGGCGCCCGGCCAGCGTCGCCGGGGTGCGCCACATGATCAGGGCGTCCTCACCGTTGTCCTGGTAGTAGCGCCGGCGCACGCCGGCCGAGCGGAAGCCGAAGCGCTCGTACAGCGCGATGGCCGGGGTGTTGGAGCGGCGAACCTCCAGCGTGAGGCGGGCTTCGGGACCGTCGATGCGCTCCAGCAGCTCGAGGAGCAGGGCCGTGGCGACGCCCATGCGCCGCTGCCGGGGCTCGACCGAGACGTTCATCACGTGCCAGACGGTGTCGTAGCGCGAGCAGACCAGGTAGCCCACAAGCTCCCCGTCGCGGGTCGCGGCCAGGCAGACGCCGCCGGCCTTGGACAGCTCCAGGACGAACATGGCCAGCGACCACGGCGTGGGGAACGCGCGGCGCTCGATGGCGATGACCTGGGGCAGGTCGGAGTAGGTCAGGCGGCGGATGTCCAATGACGGGGTCATGGGGTCATCGGCGCGGGAACCGTGCGGGCTGCGCGTCGGGCGCGCGCACGTAGGAGGGAAGGACGGCCTCGAACGGGCCGGGGGGCCGTTCGCGGGCCAGGGCGCACAGCACGGTTGCATCGACGCGGTGGGCCTCCGCGTCGTCGGGCGGGACGGTGCAGCCCGCACGCTCGAGCACGGCGCGGAAGGCTATCGCCCCGTCGCCCACGGCCAGGATGCCCGGGTGGCGGGTGGCGGTCTCTCGCGCGCACGACTCGAGGGCCTCGGGCGGTAGGGCGGCGGCGGGCGCGGTCGGCACGCCGTCGAGATACCCCGCCGCGAAGGCCTCCCCACGCCGCGCGTCGAGGACGGCCAGGACCGCGGCGGCGTCAGCGCCGGCGGCGACCACCTCGAGCGTCGGCACCCCGGTGAGCTGCGCGCCCCCGGCGTGGGCCAGCCCCCGGGCGGTGGCGATGGCGATGCGCAGGCCGGTGAACGTGCCGGGGCCCAGGCCGACGGCGACCCGGTCGAGGTCGGCGAAACGCAGGCCGGCCCGCTCGAGGAGCGCGTTGCACAGCGGCAGGAGCTGGGCGGCGTGGCCGGGGCGGTCGCCCGGCTCGGGGGCGTGGCGAGCTCGCAGGGCCTCCTCGCCGTCGCGGAGGAGCGCCACCGCCGTGGCCGGCGACGAGCAGTCGAAGCCGAGGATCGTGCTCATGGGCGCTCCACGCGCACGCGCCGGCGGTCGCCGCCCGCGTGCTCGAGGGTCACGCGCGCGGTGACGCGGCCCTCCCAGGCCGGCGCTCCGACATCGGGCCACTCGACGAAGGCGATGGCGTCTGGGGCCAGCTCGGCCTCGATGCTGGCGCGGTCCTCGTCGTCGAGGTCCGCGAGCCGGTAGAGGTCGAGGTGGGCCACCGGCACCGCGCCCGCGTAGCGCTGAGCGAGCGTGAAGGTCGGGCTCGTGACGGCGTCGACGACGCCCAGCGCGCGTGCCGCGCCGCGCACGAACGTCGTCTTGCCGGCGCCCAGGTCGCCCGCGACGAGCACCACGTCGCCGGGGCTCAGCGTGGCGGCCAGCTCTGCGGCCAGCGCCTGCGTCTCCGCCGCCGAGGTGCTCTCAGAAGAGGTCGGCATCGAGCGTGCGCAGGCGCAGGCCCGTGCCGAGGAGCGCCAGCGCGGCGCCGGAGAGGCCGAGGAGCAGCGGCTCGCTCCCCGTGCGCGGCAGCTCGTCGGCCGCGGGCTGGTCGGCGCCGCCGGTCGACCCGGAGGCGT
>JBBJOB010000063.1:0-9991 GCA_037721455.1 Solirubrobacteraceae bacterium
TGTGCGCCGCAACGCCCCGGCGAGGCTCGCGACATCGGCGACCTTCACCTCCCCCGGGAGGTGATCCCACTCCATGGCGGCATGGTGATAGAAGCGACCGCAGTCCGCGCATGCATGGGAACATACGTTCTCAACCGGACGGAAGGTGCTCGGCCATTCGTCCAGCCGGAGGGGCCGGGCGAGAGGTGCGAGGGGTAACTGGCCGATCCCCCGGCCATGAGCACGAAACGCCTCCTGACTCCCCTCCTCGCCGCCGCCGTCCTGCTCGTCCCCGCCGCGGCGCCATCCGTTTACACCGACGGCGAGGCTCAGGCCTCGTCGGGCGACTGCCAGTACGAGAGCACGATGCCGCGGTCGTCGACCACGCTGCGTCGCGCGGAGAGCGCGACGCTGTGCCTGGTCAACCGAGAGCGGACTGCCCGTGGCCTGGACGCGCTGACACGCAGCAACGCGCTCGACCGGGCCTCGCGTGAGTACGCTAGGAGCATGGTGCGCCTTCGCTTCTTCGCCCACGTGACGCCCGGTGGGGGCACGCTGAAGCAGCGCATCCGCGAGAGCAGCTACCTCGACGGCGCCCGCAGCTACAACCTCGGCGAGAACCTCGCCTGGGGCTCGGGCTCGCTGGCCACGCCCAAGCGCAGGGTGGCATCGTGGATGGCCAGCCCGGGCCACCGGGCCAACATCCTCAACCCACGCTTCCGCCATCTGGGGGTCGGGCTGAGCACCGGTGCGCCGAAGGCGACGAGCTTGCGGTCGGCCACCTACGTCACCCACTTCGGTCAGCGCACCGTGCGCTGAGCGGGCACGGTGGCAAGCGTCCAGCCGCTGCGCGCGCTGTACCCCGACCAAACGGTCGCGGGGCCGATGCAGACGCTTGCCTCCCCGCCCTACGACGTGATCGACGACGCCCAGCGCGCGGAGCTGGCCGGGCGCTCGCCGCACAACGCCGTCCACGTCGACCTCCCGCGCGCACCGGACGGCAGCGACATCTACGCCCATGCAGCGGACCTCCTGCGCGCCTGGGAGACCGAGGGCGCACTGGTGCGCGACGAGCGCCCCGCGCTCTGGCCGCTGCGCCAGGACTACACGGGCCCCGACGGGCGCGACCGCCGGCGCGAGGGCTTCCTTGCGCGCGTGCGCGTGGAGCCCTACGGCCCCGGGCGCATCCGGGCCCACGAGCGCACCCACCCGGGCCCCAAGGAGGACCGCCTGCGCCTGACCCGCGCCACGCGAGCAAACCTCTCCCCCATCTTCGCCCTGTTCTCAGATCCCGAGGGCGCCACCCGCGCAGCGCTCGAGCCCGCCACCCGGGGCGAGCCCTTCGCGCAGGTCACCGACGGGCAGGGCACGACCCACCGCCTCTGGCGCGCCGCCGACGCCCAGGCCATCGAGGCCGTGATCGCCGCGACAGCGCCCGCCGAGCTCCTGATCGCGGACGGCCACCACCGCTACGAGACCGCCCGCGCCTACGCGGAGGAGGTTGGCCCCCACGACGGACCCCACCACTGGGTGCTCATGTGCCTCGTGGCCCTGGAGGATCCGGGCCTCACCGTCTTCCCCACCCACCGCCTCGTCCGCGACACCACGCCCGCCCAGCAGGAGGCGCTCGCCGACGCCCTGCGCCGTGACTTCGACCTCGAGGAGGTGGCGGTCGAGGACGTCGTCCCGCCGCCCGGCGACGGGCCTCCCGTCTTCGGCTACCTCGACGCCCACTTCAGACGCGCGTTCCGGGCCACGCTCAAGGATCCCGCGACCGTCGAGGCCGCCCTGCCCACGGAGTCCGCCGCCTACCGGACACTGGACACCGCCGTGCTCGAGGCGCTGCTGCTCACCGGCCCGCTCGAGCTCACCCAGGAGCGCATCGCCCACCTCGACGGCCTGGGCTACGCGCGCGACGACGACGAGGCGCGCGACCTCGTGCTCGGCGGCGCTTACGACCTGTGCTTCTTCCTGCGCCCGACGCCGATGAACCAGGTCCGCGCCGTCGCCGCAGAGGGGGTGACCATGCCGCCCAAGAGCACGTTCTTCTTCCCCAAGGTTCCGACCGGCCTGCTCTTCCATTCCCTGGAGGATCGTCAATAGCATGTCCGACATCATGCGCGCCACCGCCCACCAGACGAGTTCCTACCGTCACACCATCCGGGTCCGCGACCACGAGCTGTCAGTCGACGAGCCCAAGGCGACGGGCGGCGAGGACACCGCCCCCTCGCCCCAGGAGCTGCTGGCCGCCAGCCTGGCCTCCTGCACCGCCGTGACCATGGAGATGTACGCCAAGCGCAAGAAATGGGACATCAGCGGCGTCGAGGTCGACGTGCAGTACACGCCGGCCGACCGCGGGTGCCCGACGAAGTTCGAGCTCGTCCTGCGTTTGCCCGAGGGGCTGCCCGATGAGCAGGCCGACAAGCTGCGCATCATCGCCGCGAAATGCCCCGTGCACCGCGCCCTCGACGGCGAGGTCATGTTCGAGGAGCGCATCGAGCGGGTGAGCCTGGCCTGACCGCCGCCACGGGCCCCGACCTTCCCGCCCTGAAGGCCGCGCTCATCGACCCGGCCCGTGCCCAGACGCTGCCCGTCCACGGCAGCACCACCTCGGCAGTACTCGTGCCCCTCTACGTCGCGGACGGCGAGCTGCACGCCGTCCTCACCCGCCGCCGCGGCGACCTGCGCCGCCACGCCGGGGAGATCTCCTTTCCGGGCGGGAGGCAGGATCCGGAGGACCCCGACCTGATCGCCACCGCGCTGCGCGAGGCCCACGAGGAGATCGGCCTTCGCCCCCGGGACGTAGCCCTGCTGGGTGCGCTCACGCCGACGCCGACCATCGCCACCAACTACGCGATCCACCCGTACGTCGGCCTGGTCGAGCCCGGCCGGGAGTGGACACTGTCGCCGCGCGAGGTGGACAGCGTGCTGGAGCCTTCTCTGGGCGACCTGCGGGCCGGATTCGACCGCCGCCGGCTGGTGCGTCGCGGCGTGCCTTTTCGCACCGAGGTCTACGTCGTCGATGAACAGCTCATCTGGGGTGCGACGGCGAGAATCCTGGGCGACCTGCTCGCCCGCGTGCCGCGCGGGTAGCATTGGCCTATGGCGACCACCACCACCACCGATCCGCAGACCCTCGCGACCCGGCTGCGGGTGGACTCCGTCCGCTTGTGCGAGGCCGCCGGCTCCGGGCACGCGACCTCCTCGATGTCGGCCGCCGACCTGGCCGCCGTCCTGCTGACCAACCACATGCGCTGCGACTTCACCGACGCGGACAACCCCCACAACGACCACCTGATCTTCTCCAAGGGGCACGCCTCACCCCTGGTCTACGCGATGCACCGCGCGGTCGGGGCGATCGACGACGATGAGCTGCTGACCTACCGCCAGACGGGCAGTCGCCTGCAGGGTCACCCGGTGCCCCTCCTGCCCTTCGTGGACGTGGCCACCGGCTCGCTGGGCCAGGGGCTGCCCGTCGGCGTCGGGCTCGCGCTGGCCGGGCGCCAGCTCGACCGCCTCGACTACCGCGTGTGGGTGATCTGCGGGGACAGCGAGATGGCCGAGGGCTCGATGTGGGAGGCCTTCGAGCACGCCGGCCACGAGCGCCTGGCCAACCTCACGGCGATCATCGACGTCAACCGCCTGGGCCAGAGCGGCGAGACCCGCCACGGGTGGGACCTGGAGGCCTACGCCACGCGCGCGCGGGCCTTCGGCTGGCACGCGATCACCATCGACGGCCACGACGTGGCCGCCATCGACGCCGCCTACCACGAGGCAGTAGCCACCACCGAGCAGCCCACCGTGATCGTCGCGCGCACCATGAAGGGGCGCGGGGTGGCGGCGGTCGAGGACCAGCTCAACGCGCACGGCAAGCCTCTGGCCGACGCCGAGGATTCCATCGCCGAGCTGGGCGATCCCGGGCCGATCGAGGCGCAGGTCGCCCTGCCGTCCAACGACAAGGGCCGGCATCGCTTCCAGCCCGTGGGCGACGCCGACCCGCCGCGCTACGAGGTCGGCGGCGACCCGGTGGCCACGCGCAAGGCCTACGGCGAGGCACTGACGGCGCTGGGCGCCCGGCGCGGCGACGTGGTCGCGCTGGACGGCGAGGTCTCCAACTCCACGCACAGCGAGGATTTCGCCGCCGCCCACCCGGAGCGCTACTTCGAGATGTACATCGCCGAGCAGCAGATGATCGCCGCTGCGGTGGGCATGCAGGTGCGCGGCTGGACGGCCTATGTCTCCACGTTCGCGGCCTTCCTCGCCCGCGCCTACGACTTCGTGCGCATGGCTGCCGTCAGCCGCGCCGACCTGCGCCTGTGCGGCTCGCACGCCGGCGTGTCCATCGGTGAGGACGGCCCGTCGCAGATGGGCCTGGAGGACCTGGCGTCGCTGCGGGCGGTGCACGGCAGCACGGTGCTCTACCCGTGCGACCCCAACCAGACGGCGCGCCTGGTCGAGGCGATGGCCGACCTGGAGGGCATCTCCTACATCCGCACCACGCGCGGGAAGTTCCCCACCCTCTACGGGCCTGACGAGAAGTTCCCGCTGGGCGGCGCGAAGGTCGTGCGCTCCTCGCCGGAGGACCGCCTGGCCATCGTCGGCGCGGGGGTCACCGTGCACGAGGCGCTGACCGCCGCCGACCGCCTCGAGCAGGAGGGCGTGCACGCCCGGGTCATCGACCTGTACTCGGTCAAGCCGGTCGACGTCGACACGCTGGTCGCCGCGGCGCGCGAGTGCGGCGGGCGGCTGATCACCGTCGAGGACCACTGGCCCGAGGGCGGCCTCGGCGAGGCGGTGCTCAGCGCGCTGGCCGGCGCGGGCGTCACGCAGGCGCGGGTCACCAAGCTGGGCGTACAGGGCATGCCCGGCTCCGGCCCACCGGCCGAGCTGCTGCACGAGGCGGGCATCGACGCCGAGGCCATCGTGGCCGCGGCGCGCGAGCTGGCACGGGACTGACCGCCGCGAGCCCTACGCCTGCGCGAGCTGCTCGCGCTTGCTCGAGATCTCCTCGATCAGGTCGCGGAACGAGGCCGCGAACTTCTCGACGCCCTCGCGCTCCAGGGTGGCGAAGGCGTCGTCGAGATCCACGCCGGCCCCGCGCAACTCCTCGAACAGCGCCCGCGCTTCGTCGACGCCGGTCTCCAGCGTGGCCTCGACGGCGCCGTGGTCCTGCATCGCCTCGAGCGTCTCGATGGGCATCGTGTTCACGGTGTCAGGGCCGACGAGCGCCTCGACGTACAGCGTGTCGCGCAGCGCCGGGTCCTTGGTCGAGGTGGACGCCCACAGGCACCACTGCGGCGAGGCGCCGCGCGCCGCCAGCGCCCCCCAGCGCTCGCCGGCGAAGTGCTGCTGCCACTGTGCATAGGCCAGCTTGGCGTTGGCGATCGCCGCCCGGCTCTTGAGGTCGTCGCGGCCCCCCACCGCCTCCAGGCGCCGGTCGATCTCCGTGTCCACGCGCGAGACGAAGAACGAGGCCACCGAGCAGACGCTTCCCGGATCCCCACCGTCGTCGACCAGGCGCTGCACCCCGCGCAGGTAGGCGTCCATGACCGCGGCGTGGCGCTCGAGGGAGAAGACGAGCGTCACGTTGACGGGAATGCCCTCGGCGATGAGCTGCTCGATGGCCGGCAGCCCGGCCTGCGTGGCGGGCACCTTGACGTAGAGATTGGGCCGGTCGACGAGCGCGCTGAGGCGCCGGGCCTCCTCCAGGGTGGCGTCCGTGTCGTTGGCCAGCGTCGGATCGACCTCCAGCGAGATCCAGCCGTCCAGCCCGCGCCCGCCGTCCCACACCTCGTGCAGGACGTCGCAGGCGTCCTGGATGTCGCGCACGGCGAGGGCCTGGAAGACCAGCTTGGGGTCATCCTCGCGGGCCCAAACCTCCCGTAGCTGCTCGTCGTAGCCGGCCTCGCCGCTGGCGATGGCCTTCTGGAAGATGGTCGGGTTGGACGTCACGCCCCTCACGCCCTCCTCCCGCACGAGGCGCTCGAGGTCTCCCTTCTGGATCAGCCCTCGCGCCAGGAAGTCCAGCCACGGGCTCTGGCCATGCTCTGAAAGCTGGTGCAGCGGTGAAGCCATGGGGTCGGGTCCCTCCTGGTGGTGTCGGGGCGTCTGGTCCCCATCGAGGCTAGCCCGTGTCGTGGTGACCGGGCTCTCGACGAACGGCACAGGGAGCAGGCTCGACGTCAGCGCAGGCCGTCGCGCAGCAGCGCGGCGACCTCGGCGCCACGCGCGGAGGGCCGGGCGCCCGGAAGGGTGGCCGGCGTGGCCAGACGCACCGAGGAGGTGAGCACTACCCCGTCGGCGGCGCGCAGGCGCTTGACGGTCAGCGGCTCCTCGCGAGCGCGCAGCCGGGCTCCTGCGAGCACGCCCGGAAGCGCCGCGCGCACGATCCCGGGCAGCAGACGCCCGTCGGCCGGCGGGGTCACGAGCGTGTCGCCCTCCAGCGCCCACACGTTCGCCCAGCCCGCCTCGAGGACCGCGCCGTCGAGGTCGACGAGCAGCGGCGTGTCCCGGCCGGCGTCGACGAGGCGGCGATCGGCCCACTTGTGCTCGCCCAGGCCGCCGGGCAGCAGCAGCGGCACGAGGGTCACGGGCACGTCGCCGCCGGGCGCCGCCGCCGCCGGCGCCTGCACGTCGCACGCCACGTCGGCGCCCCCACCGGGCGCGACGACGATGCGCAGCCGCGCCCACGGCCACCGCGCCTCGCGGGCGCGGGAACGCAGCCTGGTGGCCAGGTCGTCCGGCAGCACCCCACCCAGGACGACGGCCGCGCTGTGCGCGAGCCGCGCGAGGTGGGCCTCCGTGCGCAGCGCCACCCCGTCGCGCACGGCCAGTGTCTCGATCAGCCCACGGGCGTGGTCGGGCCGCGTACCGCGGGCCCAGGGGATGCGGGGCACGGCCGCTCGCGGGCGACCAAGCCTCGCGGCCGGCGACTCCGGCGCCGTTTCGGGGGCCTGCGCCGGCGGCGGGGCCAGCTCGACGCCCAGGGCGCGGGCCAGCGGGGCGGCCTTGCGCCAGGCCTCCACGACCTCCGCGTCGGGATCGGAGTCGGCGACGATTCCACCGCCTGCGCCGAGCCACACGCGGTCGCCCTGCACCTCGAAGGTGCGGATGGCCACGTTGAGCTCGAGCCCCGCGACGGGGCTGGCGAAGCCCATGGCGCCCGTGTAGGTCTCGCGGCCCGTGGCCTCCAGGGCGGTGATGACCGCGAGCGCCTGCACCTTGGGCGCCCCGGTCACCGACCCCGGCGGAAAGGTGGCACGCACGAGCGCCTCATCCTCCACGTCCTCGCGCAGGCGGCCGCCCACCGAGGAGACCAGGTGCCACACGCCGGGGTGCGCCTCGGCCTGCGGGGGGCGCGCCGCGACCGACCCGTAGCGGCACACGCGCCCCAGGTCGTTGCGCATGAGGTCGGTGATCATGACGTTCTCGGCCTGATCCTTGACTGAGGCGAGCAGGTCGTCCCGCTGGTCGGCTGCGCCCGCCGGGTCCTCGCTGCGCGGCGCCGTGCCCTTGATCGGCGCCGTCTGCACGTCGTCGCCCGCCCGGCGCAGGAACAGCTCGGGCGAGAAGCTCAGCACCGCTCCGCCGGGCAGGGCGAAGAAGGCGGCGAGCGGCGGGCACAGGCGCGGGCGCGCCGCGGCGAACGCGTCGATGGCGGCGCCGCGCAGCCGGCCCTCGAAGCGCAGGCACAGGTTGGCCTGATAGATCTCGCCGGCGGCGATCCGGTCGACGCAGGCGGCCACCGCCACCCGGTGCCCGACGTAGCCCGGCGCCCGCGGAACGAGCCCGTCGAGCGCCCACGCCCGCCCGGGCGCGGGCCTGCGCAGCCGCTCGAGCAGGAGCGCGAGCCGACGCTCGAGCTCCGCCCGCCGACCGGGGGTCGGCAACGCCTCGAACCACCAGCGTCCGCCTACGTCCTGGCGCAGGAGGTGGTCGTAGAAGGCCAGCGAGGCGTCGGGCAGCGGCACCGGGCGCGGAGGCGGCGGGGAGAGGCGCTCGACGGCCCGGCCCAGACCGAAGCCCAGGCAGCCGAACCAACCGCCCCCGACGACCCCGTCACGCTCGGCATCGCTCTCACCGCCGCCTCGCACGCCCGACTGCGCGAGCGCCGCGAAGGCCTCGTCCGCCCCGGTGGCCACGCTCAGCGGCTCGGAGCCCACGAGCGCGCCGCCGCCCGCCCAGTCGCCGATCAGGGCGAAGGGCCGGCGGTCGTCGCGCAGGCTCAGCAGCGCCTGCTCGGGCGTGGCCTCGACGTCGAGGGCCACACGCGTCGCGGCCGCGCTAGGCCCCCTTCTCGATCGGCACGTCGACGAGGCTGCCCCACTCGGTCCACGAGCCGTCGTAGTTCTTGACGTCGTCGCGGCCGAGCAGCTCGTGGAGCACGAACCACGTGTGCGCGGAGCGCTCGCCGATGCGGCAGTAGGCGATGATCGGATCGCCGGAGAGGACGTCCTTGCCGCCGTAGAGCTGCTCGAGCTCGTCGGCCGACTTGAACGTGCCGTCCTCCCCGACCGCCTGGGCCCACGGGATCGAGGCCGCGCCGGGGATGTGGCCGCCGCGCTGGGCGCCCTCCTGCTCGTAGCCGGCCATGGCGATCAGCTCGCCGGAGAACTCCTGTGGGGAGCGCACGTCGACCAGGCGCTTGGAGGAGTCCAGCGCCTTGCCGACCTCGTCGCGCTTGGCGCGGATCGTGTCGTCGCCGGGCTGGGCCTTGAAGGTGGCCGCGGGATAGGACGGCACGTCGCTCTCGGTCGGCTTGCCCTCGGAGATCCACTTCTCGCGCGGGCCGTTCATCAGCTTGACGTCGTGGTGGCCGTAGAACTTCAGGTACCAGTAGGTGTAGGCCGCGAACCAGTTGTTGCGATCGCCGTAGAGGACGATCGTGTGGTCGTTCGAGATGCCGTGCGAGCCGAACAGCTCGCCGAAGGCCTCGGGGCCGAGGAAGTCGCGCTTGACCTGGTCCTGCAGATCCTTCTTCCAGTCGAAGCCGATCGCGCCGGGGATGTGGGCCTCGGCGTAGAGCGCCGGGTTCTCGTCGACCTCGACGATCACGATCGAGTCGTCGTCGAGGTGGTCAGCGACCCAGTCTGTCTCGACGAGGACGTCCTTCGCGTAGTCGGCCACGCTCTCAGCCTCCTTAAGGGGAAAACCTATCCGGTTTGTAGGGATTGACCAGGATAGCGGCTCAGCGCGGACCCAGCAGGTCGCGCACGGCGACGTTTCCAGCGGCGACCCAGGCGGCCTGATCGGCCCTGTCGATGTCAACGAGGCGGTAGGGGATGCCGTGGGTGTCGTACGCCCGGCGCACCTCGCCGGCCCCGGCCCGCAGCGCCTGCGCGCCCACAGGCCCGGCCGCCTCGTAGACGACGCCGCGCACGGTGGTGTCCACGGTGCGCAGCAGCATCATCTGCAGGCGCGAGCCGTGCACCGCGCGCACCGCCTCGGGGTCGCCGCTCGCTGCGCCCAGAAACCAACACAGGACCGTGACGTTGTCCAGCGCGTAGCGCAGGGTGCCGATGCGGTCGGGGTCGCCCACCCAGCACTCCGCCCCCACCTCCTCGAGCTCCGCACGGCGCTCGGGGCGCCGGGTGACCGCCCGCACCACATGGCCCTCGGCCCCCAGCTCGCGGATGAGCGCCAGGCCGGCGCAGCCACCGCCGACGAGGAGGACGCGCGCCACTCAGCCCCGGCTCTCCTCGCGCTTGGCCTGCATGGCGCGCTCGTCGCTGGTCACCTGCTCGCGCAGGCCGTCCTCGGTGAGCGGCGCCTTGCCCCGTGCAGCCCGTCGCCGGTTCGTGGCCGCCAGCATCTGTTCCATGTCGTCAACCTCGTTCTGGGCGTCCAGCTCGGCCTTGCGCTGGGGGTTCCAGTCGAGGACCTGGCTGCCGTCACCAGGATAGAAGCGCCCGATGAGAAGCAGGGCGACGATCAGCGTGATGAGCATGCCGCCGATGACCACCGTGAAGGGGTCCATCCGTCGAGTCTAGGCCGCGGGCACGCAGCGTGCGGG
>JBBJOB010000290.1:0-2578 GCA_037721455.1 Solirubrobacteraceae bacterium
GCTGGGCGGTGATCGCGTAGGGAAAGGCCTTGGTGGCGTCGAGCTTCCCGGCCACCGGAGCGACCTCGCCGCGGGCGAAGTCGCGCACCGTGCTGCGGATGAGCTGGTGGTCGTCGGAGAGGTCGAAGTTCACGCCTGAGCAGTATGAACAAGCGTTCGTGGCGACCCCGGGCGCTGCGGCCGGTTGCGCGCTGCGCCCCCGCGGCCCTACGCTGACAGCGTGTCAACCAACGGCCTCCGCACCCCGGCCGACGGCGGAAGCGACCTCAGCGTGGTCATCGTCGGTGCGGGCTTCGGCGGGATCGCCGCCGCGATCGAGCTGCGTCGCCACGGCTTCAACGACATCACGATCCTCGAGGCGGCGCCGAGGCTGGGCGGCACGTGGCTGCACAACACCTACCCGGGCGCGGCGTGCGACGTCCCCAGCCACCTGTACTCGTTCTCCTTCGCCCAGCGGCGCGACTGGTCGCGGCTGTGCTCGGGGCAGGGCGAGATCCTCGACTACCTGGAGGGCGTGGCCCGCGACCACGGCGTCGAGGGCCTCGTGGTCTGCGACACCCGGGTCACCGCCTGCGCGTGGGACGACGAGCGCGCGCAGTGGTCGGTGGCCACCGCGCAGGGCCACAGCTACGCGGCGGACGCGATCGTCATCGCCACCGGCCAGCTGCACCAGCCGGCCCACCCGCGGATCCCGGGCATCGAGACCTTCGCCGGCCCGAGCTTCCACTCCGCGCGCTGGGATCACGAGGTCCCGCTGGACGGCCGGCGCGTAGCGGTCGTCGGGACGGGAGCCAGCGCCGTGCAGTTCATCCCCGAGGTGGCCGAGCAGGCCGCGAAGCTCACCGTCTTCCAGCGCACGGGCAACTGGTTCCTACCGCGCCGCAACCGCCTCTACCCGCGCGCGATCAGGACGCTGATCGAGCGGGTGCCCGGGGTCCAGGCCCTCCGCCGGCGCTTCATGTTCCAGTACTGCGAGGCCATCACCCTGGCCATCCGTCACCCCGCGACCTTCGGCCGGCTCCTGAAGCTACGCTCGGTCGTTTTCATGCGCTGGCAGCTGCGTGACCGCGAGCTGCGGCGCAAGGTCTGGCCCGACTACACCTTCGGCTGCAAGCGCATCCTGTTCTCGTCGGCCTTCCTGCCCGCGCTGCAGCGTCCCAACGTGGAGCTGGTCACCGAGGCGGTCACCGCCGTGCGGGCCGACGGCGTCGTGGCCGCCGACGGCGCCCTGCACGAGGCCGACGTCCTGATCTACGGCACCGGCTTCAAGACCAACGACTTCATGTTCCCCATGGAGGTCACGGGCCGCGAGGGCCGCTCGCTGCGCGACGACTGGGCCGCCGGCGCGCACGCGCACCTGGGGATGACCGTGCCCGGCTATCCGTCGATGTTCATTCTCTACGGGCCCAACACGAACACCTCGGGCGGCTCCATCATCGCCTACCTCGAGGCGCAGGCCGCCTACGTGCGCCAGGCGCTCGGGCTGCTGCGAAGCAGCGGATCCCGGGCCATCGAGGTGCGCCCGGAGGTGGAGGCGGCAAGCGACGCGGAGACCCAGCAGCGCTTCCAGGGCACCGCCTGGACGCGCTGTGACTCCTGGTATCGCGACGAGGCCGGGCGCATGGTGGCCAACTGGCCCGGCTACATGCGCGAGTACCTGCAGGCGACGCGCGAGCTGGACCCGGCGCACTACGTCCTCACCCCGGCGCTCCGGCCGGCCACTGCGAGCGCCTGAGCCGTCCCGCGGTCCTCAGTGCCGGTTGCCGCCCGCCGCGGCGGGCGGACGCTCCTCCTTGGCCAGCGAGGTGATCTCCAACGTGCCGCGGGAGGCGTCCTCGAGGACCTGGGTGGCCTCCTCGCGCGAGCGGGCGTAGAGCTCCACGAGCAGGTGTACCACCACGCGCGTGTCGCCCTCGTGCTTGTGGAAGCGCACGTGGGTGAAGAACTCGCGGGTGCCGTGGTCGCCGAAGGCGGCGAAGGACAGCGCGTCGCCGGCCTCGGGGCCCGAGCAGCTCTCGACATCCTCGGCGTCAACGGCGACGACGCACGAGGAGACCCAGGGCTGGCCGGCCACCATGCGCTCCCAGCGGTCCTCGATGGGGCTCACGCGGCCGTCGTGGAGGCCGAGGTGGGGCTGGTCGTGCATGCAGGCCAAGCACTGGACGACGGCCTCCTGCACCTCGTCGACGACCTCGGCGCGCTCGCCGGTCTGCGGGTCGACGCGGTGTATGCCCTCGTAGTGGACCTGTACCTCGAGGTCGGTGGACCAGCAGCGGTAGCAGCGCAGCCAGGCCAGGGCATCGACGGCGTCCATCTCCCAAGTCTACGATGAGCCCCGTGCCCGGGACCCAGCTTCGTGGCCTTCCTGGTCGCGCTGCGCGCGCCGGAGCGGGTGCGACGGCTGATGCTGTGCAACATCATTCACCCCTGGCTTCGTCTCTCGCCCCGGGGGTGCCTGGACCTGTGGCGGACCTCCTACCGTGGGCCGTGACGTGTTGGGGTACCCCTGGGGGCGCTAATGCGCCGCAGCCCTCGCCGCAGCCCGGCCGCCCAAGAAGACCGGCCTCTTGGCTGCTAA
>JBBJOB010000064.1:0-9901 GCA_037721455.1 Solirubrobacteraceae bacterium
CGCTCGGCCTCGATGAGGACGATCGCGTGCGTCACAACCCGTGGGTGTCCCCCGGGGACAGGAGGACGATCTCCGACGCGGTCGCCCGCTCGGCCTCGGCCTTGAAGGCCTGGGCGTCGGTCTCGATGGGCGGGAACGTGTCGTAGTGGCACGGGATGACCTGCTTGGCGCCGACGAGGTTGACCGCCTCGATGGCGTCCCAGCGGTCCATCGTGTAGTGGCCTCCGATGGGCACGATCGCGACGTCGATGGGGTTCCCCCGCTTGGCGATCAGCGCGAGGTCGCTGAACAGGCAGGTGTCGCCCAGGTGGTAGATGGTCCTGTCGCCCATGTGGATGACCAAGCCGGCGGCCACGTGCGGGGTGCCGCTGGGGCTCACCGCGGTGTGCCAGGCGGGCACGAGCTTGATCCAGCCCCAGTCGAAGCGCACCGTGCCGCCCAGGTTGGGGTCCAGGACGGGATGGTCGTCGCCCAGCGCGCCCATCAGCTCGTTGGCCAGCTCGACGATGGCCACCACCGTCGCCCCGGTGCGCTTGGCGATGTCCACGGTGTCGCCCAGGTGATCGGGGTGGCCGTGGGTGAGTGCGATGACGTCGGCGCCGACCTCCTCGGCGGTGGCGGCACCTTTGGGGTTGCCGGTGAGGAACGGGTCGACGAGCAGCGTCGTGTCGCCCTCGGTGAGCGTGAAGCAGGACTGGCCCAGCCAGCGGATGTCCATCAGGGGTCTCCCTCGGTCGCGGTCCGGCGGGCCGCGAGCTCGCGTGCGAGCTCGAACCCCGCGGTGACCCCAACCATCATGCCCAGCCTGACCTCCTCCTCAACAAGGGTTCGCAGCGCCTGGATGCGCGCCGACGGGTCCTCCTCGAGCGCGGCCTGGGCGAGCTGCTTCTCGTGGGCCTCGCCGAACCAGCCGCCGGCGTCCAGGGCCTGGTTGAGCACCCGCTGCAACCCCGGCGCGGCGTGGGTGACCACCGCCTCCGCGTGGGCGAAGCGCTCCGGGTCGCTGAGGGCCTGTACCGCCGCGTCGATCTCCTCGGCGGTGTAGGTGGCGCGTTCGTCGGACACCGAGCGGGGATGATAGGCCCATGACCATCGCGCTCACGAGCCTCGCCCGCGGCGCGGGCTGCGGCTGCAAGCTCCCCGCGGCAGCGGTGCACCCCCTCGTGGCGGGCCTCCCCGCGCCGACCGACCCGCGCGTGCTGGTGGCCACGGGGACCGCCGACGACGCCGGGGTGGTCCGCGTGCGCGACGACCTCGCGCTGGTGCAGACCGTCGACTTCTTCACGCCCATCGTCGACGACCCGTACTGGTTCGGGCGCATCGCGGCGGCCAACGCCCTGTCGGACGTCTACGCGATGGGCGGCGAGCCGCTCAGCGCGCTCAACCTCGTCGCCTTCCCGCTCGAGGACCTGGGCGCGGAGGTGCTGCGCGCGATCCTGCGCGGCGGCCACGACGCGGTGGCGCAGGCGGGAGCGTCGATCGTGGGCGGCCACTCCATCGACGACCCCGAGCCCAAGTACGGCCTGGCCGTCACGGGTACCGTGCACCCCGACGAGGTGCTCACCAACGCCGGGGGGCGGCCGGGCGACGCGCTGGTGCTGACCAAGCCGCTGGGCGTGGGCGCGATCACGACGGCGATCAAGCGGGGGCGGCTTGGGGACGGCGCCGCGGGGGACGACGTCAACCGCGACGACCTGCTCTCCGCTGCGACGCAGACCATGGCCGCCCTCAACGCGGACGCAGCGCATGCGGCCCGCGCGGCGGGCGCCACCGCCCTCACCGACGTGACCGGGTTCGGGCTCGTCGGCCACCTGCACGAACTGTGTGCCGCCAGCGGCTGCGCTGCTTCGGTCGCGGGGAGCTCAGTGCCTGCGCTGGAGGGGGCGCTCGCGCTGTTGGAGGGCGATGAGGGAGTGGCCGTGAGCGGGGGCTCCAAGCGCAACCGCGCCTATGCGGAGGAGCGGTTCACCGAGTTCGCGGCGTCGGTGCCCGAGGCGGTGCGCCGCCTGGTGTGCGACGCGACCACGTCAGGCGGCCTCCTCGCCGCGATCCCGCCGGGCGGCGACACGTCGTTCGGCACCGTGGTCGGCGAGCTCGTCGCGGGCCCAGCAGGCACCATCGCGGTCCGCTAGGTCGCCGAGTGTCGAGTTGTTAGTCGCGGGGACCGACAAGTCGACACTCGGCGCTCCGGGCGGGGCGGCGATCAGCGTGGCCTGAGGGCGCCCAGCAGCAGGCCGGCCAGGCCACCCACCGCGCCGCCGACGACCACCGCGAGCACACTGCCTGAGCTGACCACCGCGCCCAGCACCGCCAGCGATGCGGCCAGCACCGCCGTGCCCAGCAGGTCGGCGTCGTCCTCCTCCTCGGGCGCGCGGCGGCGCGCGCCCAGGACCGGGACGACCCAGGCGGCCAGCAGGGCCAGCGCGCCGCCGCCTCCGCCCAGGACGAGGTCCTGGCCCACTGCGGAGGCGACCAGGTTGCCGGCGACGCCACCGGCCAGGAACAGGGCGGGCACGAGCAGGAAGCCATGGCGGCGCTCGACCAGCCATCCGAAGATCCCCACCGTCAGCAGCGTCATGAACTGAGCCACAATGCTGCTGTAGAGGAACAGCGAGGTAACCAGGCGCCACCCGTCCTGGGTGAGCTGGAGGGCGCCGATGCTGAACAGGCCCAGATCGGCGGCCAGGAGCACCTCGGCCTGGAAGAGGACGAAGAAGACCAGGCCCGCGACGACGAGGGCGATGGTCGCGTAGGGCCGGGCGTCCCCATCGCCGCGGATACCGGGGATCTCCCCCGCGCGCAGCTTGCCCAGCCGCGGCGAGGCCTCTTTGCGCTGCTTGGGCTCTTTGGCCCTCCGCGTCCCGCCGCGCAGCCGGCGGCGCTCCTTGACCTGCGGCCCGTCGGCGCCGCGCTCGATCTTTGGCGCCCGCTTGCGCAGCCGCTTGCCGCAGTAGGGGCACTCGGTGACGTAGGGGCTGACCTCCGAGCCGCAGCTCTTGCAGACGACGAAGAGGTCGGGACGGCTCGACACCCACCCGATGATACGCGCGTGGAGCCCTCGCTCGGCCCCTACGCGCCGCTGGCCGCGACGATCTCGGCCATGACCTCGGCCATGTCGCCGTTGGCCTCGAAGACCTTGAGCTGGCGGGTCGCCCCGTTGCCCCGCTCCAGCAGGTCCACGATGCCCTCCAGGTCGCCCTCGCCGCCCAGGTCCTGCGCGTGGGGGCGCAGGCGGTCGACCAGGCGCTTGGCGAGCCGGCGGGTGGGCACACGCTCGTCGGAGGGCAGGTCGACCAGCTCGCCGTCAAGCCCGTGGCGAGCCGCCAGCCACTTGTTCTCGTCGAGCATCGCGTAGGGGTACTCCGAGAGCTGCTCGCCGCTGTCGAAGTGCTCGGCCATCTCGCGCACCATGGCCTGGATGAGCGCGGCCAGCGCCAGGGTGTGCTCGACGCGCGTCTGCTGGTCGCACACCCGGATCTCCACGGTGCCCAGGTTGGGGTGCGGGCGCACGTCGTACCAAAGGTAGGTGTAGTCGGCCATCACGCCGCTGCGGACCATGAAGTCCGTCTGGGTCGACCAGTCCTCCCAGTCGGCGTAGGCGGGCGGGATACCCACGCGCGGGAAGGCGCGGAAGATCGGCATGCGCGCCGACATCAGGCCGCTGGAGCTGCCCCGCCAGAAGGGCGAGTTGGCCGACAGCGCGAGGAGTACGGGCAGGTGCACGCGCATCCCGTTGGTCACGTGGATGGCCTTGTCGGGGTCGTCGATGCCCACGTGCACATGCATGCCGAAGATCAGCTCCTGGCGGGCCACGAAGCGCAGCGCATCGACCAGGTCGCGGTAGCGGTCGCGCGCCACGATACGCTGCTCCTCCCAGTGGGCGAAGGGATGCGTGCCGGCCGAGCCGATGGTCAGCCCATGAGGCTCGGCCTCCTCGCGCACCCGCCGGCGCAACTGGCGGAGCTGGCGCCCGGCGGCCGCCATGTCGTCGCAGGGGTCGGTGCAGATCTCAAGCACCGACTCCATGAGCTCGGGCTTGACCTCACCCTCCGTGGACTCAGACAGCAGGCGTTCGATGGCGTTGACGAGCCCATGGCCGTCCTGGTCGACGATCATCAGCTCCTCTTCTATCCCGAGGGTGAAGTCGGGCCCGCGGAAGGCGTGGTCCATGCCGGCGAGGAGCCTACCCGTGGGCTCCGCCCCGCACCATGCGGTGCCGGAGGCGGCAACGGTGTTAGCTCGCCCGAGGTGACGGTCGCCTAGAGGCGCAGGGGCGGTGCCGGCGAACGGCAGCACCGAGGGAGCGCCAGAAACCGCGCGAGCCTCCCGGGAGACTCGTGTGCCCCCCCGGGTGCTGCTAGCGGGTGCTAGCGAATTGCTAGCAGGGGCTGGCACTCCCCAGAGGGATGTATGGATCACCCGGCTCAAGGTGGCCCTGCAGCTGGGTAGCGTGCCGGGAAATGCGCAGGCGCACCGCCACGCTGTGGATCATCGGGTTCCTCCTGCTCGCCGCGTGGGCGGGGTGGGACCTCCTGCCCGGCGAGCTGTCGGGCACACCGGGCCGCGCCGACCTGGAGGGCCGCGTGGTGCGGGTGGTGGATGGCGACACGGTGCGCGTGCGCGTCGACGGGCGCGAGGAGACAGTGCGCTACATCGGCGTCGACACGCCGGAGACCAAGCGGCCGGGCAGCCCCGTGGAGTGCTTCGGCCCGGCGGCCGGCGCGGCCAACGAGCGGCTCGTCGACGGGCGGGAGGTGCGCCTGGAGGTCGGCGAGGAGGAACGCGACCGCTACGACCGTCTGCTGGCCTACGTGTACCGCGCCGACGACGGGCGCTTCGTCAACGAGATCCTGGTGCGCGACGGCTACGCGCGGCCGCTGGCCATCAAGCCCAACGTGCGCCACGCCGCCGCCTTCGCGGCGCTGGCCGACGAGGCGCTCGAGGCCGGACGCGGATTATGGAGCGCGTGTGGAAGCTGAACGCCCGATAAGGTGCACGCGGTCATGCGCATGCGTCAGAGCCTCACGAGCTTCGAGGAGGCCTTCCACGAGGAACTCGACCACGACCGAGAGCGGCGCGAGGCGTTGCGCCGAGAGGCCGCCGCGCGCTCCCGTGCCCGTGTCCGTGAGCGCGAGCAACAGCGCAGCACGCTGCGCTTCGTGGCCCTGACCGCCACCCTGCTGGCCACCGCGGTGGCGGTGACCCTCTTCATGTTCCAGGCCCTGCTCTGGGTGATGGGCTAGCGACTAGTCGGCGTCGAGCCGACGCCGCGCGGCGTCGACGGCCGCCCTCGCGTCGCCCGCCGCCCGCGCGTCGCCCGCGCCGTTGGCGCCGTTGGCCGCGCCGTGCCCACGGGGCGCAGTCACGGCCTCAGGAGGGGGGTCTTGGCCGCGCTCCTGCTGGATCTCGACATAGACCTCCTGGCGGAACACGGGAATCTCGCGGGGAGCCTGGATCCCGATGCGCACCTTCTCTCCCATGACCGACAGGACGGTGATCTCGATGTCGTCCCCGATCATGATGCTCTGATTGGACTTGCGTGTCAGCACGAGCATGTGCCGGTACCTCCTTGCTTTGCCACCACGAGCTTGTCACAGGCGATGCCCACGGGCAACCGATCCCAAACGATGGGATAGGTTGCACGTCCCAATGGCACGACGCTCGCTACGACCGCACCTCAACCAGATCCGCACCTGGGTCCGCCAGGGCCGCACCGACGCCTGGATCGCGCACCAGCTCGAGGTCACCGTCCAGCAGATCGACGCGTTCAAGCGTGAGAACGACCTGGCGCCCGACGGCGACCCCGACGCAGCCGCCAACGGCCCCGCACCCGACTTCGACGACGAGATCGACCTGCGCGCCGAGGATGACGCGGCGATCGCGGCCGAGCTCGAGGCCGCCGAGGCCAAGCGCCGCGAGGAGGAGGAGGCCGCCGCGGCCGCGGCCGACGGCGACGATGAGGACTCCGACGGGGAGGCCGAGGAGGGCGACGAGCCCAAGCCCCGGCGCGGCCGGCGCGGGGGTCGATCCCGCGGCGGGCGGCGCCGAGCCACCTCGGGCCCGCTGGAGGGGGCGTTCGACCACGGCGAGGAGGGCTACGGCCTCTGGCTCGATCCCGCGGTCGCCGACAACCCCACCTATGCCGAGCACTGGGCCGGCCATCGGCCGGTCGAGGTCACGATCGAGGAGGACCAGATCGTGATCCGTCGCGCCGGTGCCGGCGACGACGACTGATCCGACGGACTACGCGCGGGCGCTGGCCTTCGAGCGGGCGTCCGTGGCGGCGGCGGTGGCCCGTGTCGAGGATCTGGGCTGGGGCACCGCCTACCTCGAGCCCGCACTGCCGCTGGTCTACGACGAGAACTTCGTCTGGGCCCATGCCGCCGGCCTCGACGCGGGCGAGGCAATGCGCGCCGCCGATCGCGTGCTCGCACCCCTGGCGCACCGGCGCATCATCATCGACGACGAGCCCACATGGCGGTCGGCGAGCCCCCGCTTCGCGCGGGCGGGGTGGCGCTGGGAGACCGAGACCGTCATGGCCCATAGGGCGGCGCCCGACCGCCTCGAGCCGGAGATGGCCGTGGAGGAGGGCGCGCTGGCCGACATCCTCCCCGCCGTGGAGGCCTACATCGCCTCCGAGCCCTGGGGGCGCCACCCCCGGACACAGGCCGAGTTGCTCGAGCATCACCGCCGCGCGACAGCGGCCATGGAGCTCGAGCGCTGCTTCCTGGTGCGCGACGACGGCGCGCCGGTCGCCTACTGCAAGCTGTGGCGCCGTGGCGCCGTCGCCCAGGTCGAGGACGTCGTCGTGCTCCCCGACGCTCGCGGGCGCGGCTTCGGGCGCGCGGTGGTCACCGCCGCCGTCGCCGCGGCGCGCACGATGGAGCTCGAGCTGCTCTTCATCGTCGCCGACGATGACGACTGGCCCAGGGAGCTCTACGCCAAGCTGGGCTTCCGCGGCGTAGGCCGCTTGCGAATCTTCGATCGGCGCCCTCAGCCGGCTGACAGCCGCCGCCCGCCCGCATAGTCCGCGGCCTCGCGCACGTAACGGTGGAACGCGGCGTCGGCGACGGTGCGCTGATCCCACGCCCAGGGGGCGCCGGGGGCCACGAAGACCGCGAGGTCCAGCGTCCAGCTCGTGCCCTGGTCGTAGATGTCGACGAGCTCGTCGACGGTGAACGCACCGCCAAGCCGGCGGCGTAGCTGGGCGAGGACGGCGTCGATCACCGCATCGACCGCCGGGCGCTCGTCGGGGTTCGCGCCGGCCGCTCGGCGTTCCCCCTCGCGCCACTGCTGGAGGGCGGCCTCGAAGCGGTCCACGCCGTTCGAGACTAGCGCCGGCCCTCAGTCCGGCAGGCCCTTGATGACGAAAGCCCGCTCGCCGGGGCCGACCATCCCCATCGCGCGGGCCTCGCGCTCCAGGGCCGCGGGGTCGCGCAGTTGGTCGCGACGCGCGGCCAGGCGCTGGTTGGCGGACTCCAGCTCGGCGACGCGCTCCTTGCGCTCCCCCGCCTCGCGCCACGTGATCACCAGCGAGGCGGCGGGGCCGATGGCCAGCCAGACCAGACCGGCCAGCACGAAGAGCAGGGCGATGCGGGCGATGCGATCCCAGCGGATCTGCGGCGGGGCGGGGCTCGCTGCCATGCCGCCCCGTTCGCCGCAGGGCCGTGCGCTCCTGCCCACCGGGTGCCGCAGGCGGCCAATGTTCGACCGCCGGAGGCGGGCCCCGGGCGGTCTCCCGGCTACCTGCGAAAGACCGTGCGCCCCGGGTACGTGGCGTCGGCGCCCAGTGCCTCCTCGATGCGCAGGAGCTGGTTGTACTTGGCCACGCGATCCGAGCGCGACGGGGCGCCGGTCTTGATCTGACCACAACCGGTGGCCACGGCGAGGTCGGCGATGGTCACGTCCTCGGTCTCGCCCGAGCGATGGCTCATGACCACCGTGTAGCCCGCCTCGCGCGCCATGGCGATGGCCGCCAGCGTCTCGGTCAGCGTGCCGATCTGGTTGACCTTGACCAGGATCGAGTTGGCGACCCCCTGTTCGATGCCGCGGCGCAGGCGCTGCGTGTTGGTCACGAACAGGTCGTCGCCCACGAGCTGCACCCGGTCGCCGATGCGCTGTGTCAGCGCGCGCCAGCCCTCCCAGTCCTCCTCGTCCATACCGTCCTCGATGGAGACGATCGGGTAGCGCTGCGCCAGGTCGTCCCAGTAGGCGGCCATATCGTCGGCGCTCAGCGTGCGCCCCTCGTGCTCGAGCACGTAGCCGCCATCGGAGAAGATCTCGCTGGTGGCCGGGTCCAGCGCGATGGCCACGTCGTCGCCCGGTCGCAGCCCGGCCGCCTCGATACCCCTGACGAGCATCGCCAGGGCCTCCTCGTTGGAGCCCAGGTCGGGCGCGAAGCCGCCCTCGTCGCCCACCGCGGTGCCCAGGTCGGCCTCCTTGAGCGTGGCCTTGAGCGCGTGGAAGACCTCGGCGCCGGTGCGCAGCGCCTCGGAGAAGGTGGGAGCGCCGACGGGGACGACCATGAACTCCTGGAAGTCGACGGCGTTGTCGGCGTGCGCGCCGCCGTTGAGCACGTTCATCATCGGCACGGGCAGCACGTGGGCCGCCTCGCCCCCGAGGTAACGCCACAGCGCCAGGCCCTCCTCGGCGGCCGCCGCGTGCGCCGCGGCCAGCGATACGCCGAGGATGGCGTTGGCGCCCAGGCGGGACTTGTTCTGCGTGCCGTCGAGATCGATCAGCGCGCGGTCCAGGCCGGCCTGGTCGGTGGCGTCGACGCCGGAGACCGCCTCGGCGATCTCGCCGTTGACGTTGGCCACCGCGCAGGTGACGCCCTTGCCCGCCCAAGCGCTCCCGCCGTCGCGCAGCTCGGTGGCCTCGAACTCGCCCGTGGACGCCCCGGAGGGCACGGAGGCGCGCCCCGCGGCGCCCGAGCGCAACGCGACCTCGACCTCGACGGTGGGATTGCCGCGGCTGTCGAGGATCTGGCGGCTGTGGACGCGCTCGATCTGGCTCAAGGTGCGTTCTCCTGGTTCTCGGTGATGTTCGTGCGGAAGCGGTCGGCGGCGGCGCGCAGGGCCAGCTCGGGGTCCACGCGCAGCTTGCGTGCGACGTCCACAGCGGCAAAGAGGAGATCGCCGACCTCGTGGAACGCGGCGTCGCGGTCCGTCGCCGCGCGCAGCTGTTCCAGCTCGGCGGCCACGGTCTTGTAGGGGACGGCGTCGCCCTCCTCCAGACCCGCGGAGGCCGCGCGGCGCTGCACCTTGCGTGCGTACAGCGGGCCGGGGAGGTTCTCGGGGACCTCGCCGAAGATGCCGCCCTCGCGCTCGGGCTCGGTGCGCTTGATGGCGTCCCAGTTGGCCAGCACCTGGCCGGCGCTGTCGGCCTGCGCAGTCGCGCCTGTCCCGCTGCCTGCCGTGGGGAACACGTGCGGGTGGCGACGCACCAGCTTGGCGTGCAGGTGCTCGGCCACCTGGGCGAGGTCGCCGGCGCCGCGCTCCTCCAGCAGCAGTGCGAGGAAGTGGACCTGGAAGAGCACGTCGCCCAGCTCGTCGAGCAGCTTGGCGTCGTCGCCGCACTGGGCGGCGTCGGCCAGCTCGTAGGCCTCCTCCACGGTGTGGGGAACGATCGAGCGCTCGTCCTGCTCGCGGTCCCACGGACACTGGGTGCGCAGGCAGCGCGTCAGGTCGTCCAGGCGGCCCAGCGCCTCGGTGATGTCCTGACGCGCCACGGCCGCCCATCCTATGGACCCCTGGGCCGGCTACGCCGGCAGCGGGGACAGGGGGCGGCCGTGAGCGTTCAGGCGGAGCTACCCGCCCGGCGGCGGGGCGCCGCCCTGCGGGGGCACCGGGACCTGCTGCGGGGCGCCACCGCCCTGCGGAGGCACCGGAACCTGCTGCGG
>JBBJOB010000291.1:0-2543 GCA_037721455.1 Solirubrobacteraceae bacterium
GCCGATCCGCTTGGCCGTCTGGCGCGCGGCGATGAGCAGCGGGTCGTAGACGCCCGAGAACGGCGGGGCGTAGGAGAGGTCGACCAGCTCGAGGTCCTGGACGCGCATCCCGGTCCACACCGCGACGGCGAGGACGTCGATGCGCTTGGCGGCGCCCTCCACGCCGACGATCTGGCCGCCCAGCAGGCGCCCGTCCGCCGGGTCGGCCACGAGCTTGACGCTGATCGGCCCGGCCCCCGGGTAGTAGCCCGCGCGGGTCTTGGCGCTGATGGAGGCGGCTACGACCTCGATGCCGGCGTCGGCCGCCTCGGCCTCGGTCAGCCCCGTGCGGGCGACCTCGTAGCGGCAGATCTTCGAGACGGCGGTGCCGATCACGCCGGGAAACGCGTCGTCGCCGCCGGTGGCGTTGACGCCCGCGATGCGCCCCTGCTTGTTGGCGTGGGTCCCGAGCTGGATGTTCACCTGGCGGTCGAGCAGGCGGTGGTGGCTCTCCGCGCAGTCGCCGGCCGCGAAGACGCCGTCGGCGCCCCGGCAGCGCTGGTGGTCGTCGACGGCCAGGGCGCCGCTCTCCCCGACCTCTAGCCCGGCCTCCTGCGCGATCTCGACCGCCGGGCGCACCCCTGTCGAGAGCACGACCTCGTCGGCGCGCAACTCTCCCTCTGAGGTGGCCACGGCGCGCACCGAGCCGTCGTCGTGGAGCAGCACCTCCTCGACCTGAGTAGACAGCAGCACGCGGATGCCCACGCCCTCGGCGGCGGTGCGCACGTGCTCGGCCATGTCGGCATCCAGCGTGCCCATGACCTGAGCGGCCCGGTCGAGCAGCGTGACCTCGAGCCCGCGCTGGACGAGCGCCTCAGCCATCTCCAGGCCGAGGTAGCTCGCGCCGACGACCACCGCGCGACGTGCGTCCCCGTGGCGCAGGCGGGCGGCGAAGCGCTCGGCGGCGTCGACCGTGCGCGCGGGCTCCACGGTGTCGGCGCCGGGAACCGGCGGTGCGACTGCCTGCGCGCCGGTGGCCACCACCAGGCGGTCGAAGCCCTCGGTGCGCTCGCTGCGCGCCGAGAGGTCGCGCACGGTGACCGTGCGGGCGTCGAGGTCCAGCCCGACGGCCTCGGTGCGGATGGCCACGTCGATGCCCTGGGAGCGGAACTCCTCCGGCGTGCGGGCGATGAGGCGGTCGCTGTCGTCGAACAGGCCGCCGAGGTAGTACGGGATGCCGCAGGCCGAGTACGAGGTGTAGGGCCCGCGCTCGAGCACGAGGATCTCGAGGTCGCGCTCGCGGCGGCGCGCCGCGGAGGCCGCGCTCATGCCCGCGGCGTCGCCCCCGATGACCAGCAGTCGCTCTCCCATGCCCCACGCACGCTAGCGGTGCGCCGAGTGTCGAGTTGTTAGTCACCAGGACGAACAACTCGACACTCGATGTCGGCGCCCGGCTGGGCATAAGGTGTCGGCATGGCAACCACCGCCACCTGGACCGACCACGCCCTGCGCACGCTCGAGGACGCCGGCTACCGCTCCGGCGCGGCGCGCGCCCACGTGGTGCGCGCGCTGGGGCGCCAGGACTGCTGCCTGACCGCGCGCGAGCTGGCCGACCAGCTGCGCGACGGGGGCGACGAGGTGGGCATCGCGTCGATCTACCGGGCCCTGGAGGTGCTCGGGGAGCTGCGTCTGGTTCACCGCCTGGACGCCGGCGAGGGCGTCGTGCGCTACGAGCCCGCGATGCCCTCCGGCGAGCACCACCACCACATCGTCTGCGACCACTGCGGCCAGGTCGCCGCCTACGAGGACGAGCGCCTCGAGCAGGCCATCGGCGCCCTGGCCGACCGCCTCTCCTGGTCGGTCGACCGCCACGACGTGGTCCTGCGGGGCACCTGCCCGACCTGTTCCTCCGGCCGATGAGCGACCGCGAGGACATCGTCGAGGTAGGGAGCGACGCCGACGATGGCGGGCGCTTCGCGGTTCCGCGCGGGCTGCTGGACCGCCTGCGCGCTGATCCCGGACGCGCGCCCGAGCACCTCGCGCTGGCCGCCGCCGAGATCCACGGGCCCGCTGCGCAGCGCTGGGCGAGCTCCCACGCCGGCGAGCAGCCCGACGAGCTGGCCCGCATGGCCAAGGGCCGCCACGCCGCCCTGAGCCGCTACGGCGGAGCGATCACCGGCCTGGGCGGGTGGATCACCATCCTCCC
The DNA here is from genome assembly GCA_037721455.1 of Solirubrobacteraceae bacterium. Lineage (GTDB taxonomy): Bacteria > Actinomycetota > Thermoleophilia > Solirubrobacterales > Solirubrobacteraceae > Siliceabacter. Next base: position 2,186 of record JBBJOB010000291.1, read on the forward strand.
CGACCTCGCGGCCCTGGCCTGGGTGCAGTCACGCATGGTCTTCTTCATCGCCGCTGCCCACGGCCACGACCCGACCGACCCCATGCGCCCCGCCGAGCTGCTGGTGCTCCAGGAGCTCTACGACGACCCGCGCGACGCACGCGAGGCGCTGGACGGCACCGGCCGGCGGGTGGCCACCGCCCTGGTCACCCGCCGCCTGACCGGCCGGCGCGGCAAGGACCGCCTCGCGGTGCGCCGCATGGCCCAGATGGCCGGCAAGCGCTTCGGCACGCGTCTGGGCGGGCGCATGATTCCCGGTTTTGCCGCGATCTTCAACGCAGTGGTCAACGAGCGTGACACCCGCGCCCTGGCCGACCGG
>JBBJOB010000065.1:0-9762 GCA_037721455.1 Solirubrobacteraceae bacterium
GCCCCGCGGAGGTGACCTCTTGAGGCGCCCGGAGCTCCCGGAGGGCCCGTTCCTCGTCGTGGGGCTCAAGCGCTCCGGGCTGGCCGCGGCGCGCACGCTGGCCGCGCGGGGCGAGGAGGTCATCGCCGTCGACGCGGGACTGCCCGACGTCGAGGGCCTCGACGGGGTCGAGGTGCACACGGCGTCGGAGGGCGTCGAGCTGCTGGACCGCGCGCGGGTGGTGGTCAAGAGCCCGGGCGTCCCCGCGCAGGCCGCCGTGGTCGCCGCCGCGCGGGAGCGCGGCGTGCCGGTGCTGGGCGAGCTCGAGCTGGGCTGGCGCCTGCTCGACCGCGAGTTCATCGCGGTCACGGGCACCAACGGCAAGACGACGACCGCCGAGCTGTTGGGTCACCTGCACCGCCGGGCGGGCGTCCCGGTGGCCGTGGCGGGCAACGTGGGTACGGCGGTGACGGGTTTGGAGGTCGAGCCCGGCGGCGTCGTCGTCTGCGAGGCGTCGTCCTTCCAGCTCGAGGACACGGTGGCCTTCGCGCCCGAGGCGGCGGTGCTGCTCAACGTCGAGGCCGACCACCTCGACCGCCACGGCACGCTCGCGCAGTACACGTCCGCCAAGCTCGAGGCCTTCGTCCGCCAGGGCCCCGGCGACCTGGCCGTGCTGCCCGAGGGCTTTCCCGATCCCGCCGGGCGCGCGCTGCGCGTGCGCTTCGGCCCCGGCGGCGAGCTGGACGACCGCGACGGCGCGCTGTGGTGGCGCGGGGAGCGGCTCATCGCCCACTCCGAGCTCGCCCTGCGCGGCGCCCACAACGCCCAGAACGCCGCGGCCGCGGCTGCCGTCTGCCTGGCGCGGGGCATGGACCCGGAGGCCGTCCGCGCCGGCCTCGCCACCTTCGCCGGCGTCGCCCACCGCCTGGAGGAGGTCGCGCGCCACGACGGCGTGCTCTACGTCAACGACTCCAAGGCCACCAACGTCGCCTCCACCCTGGTCGCGCTGGCCTCCTTCGAATCGCCCGTGCACCTGATCCTGGGCGGCCAGGGCAAGGGGCAGGACTTCACGCCCCTGCGCGCGCCGGTGGCCCAGCGCTGTGCGGGCGCCTACCTGATCGGCGAGGACGCCCGGCGCATCGGCGAGGCCATCGCCACCGGGACCCACACCGGTGACCTGGAGCGTGCCGTCGCCGCCGCGAGCGCCGCCGCGGCGCCGGGGGAGATCGTGCTCCTGTCGCCGGCCTGCGCATCCTTCGACCAGTTCGCCGACTTCGAGGCCAGGGGGGAGGCGTTCAGGGCGCTGGTGTCGAACTGAGGCCCGATGTCCACCGCACGGTCAGGACCTCGCGAGCGCAAGCGACCCGACCAGCCGCTGGAGTACAACATCCTCGTCACGGCGACGTTGTGCCTGCTGGCCGCGGGCGCGGTCATGGTCTACAGCGCCTCCTCGGCGCGGACCCTGATGGAGGGCACCGGCGACGGTGCGGCGCTGCTGCTCAAGTACGTGGCCTGGGCCGCCGTCGGGCTGGGGGTCATGTTCGTGCTGGCCCGCCACGGCATCGCCCTGGCGCGCCGGTTCACCGCCGTGCTGCTCGTGGTCTCCTTCGCGTTGTTGCTGGCCGTGGAGATCCCGGGCCTGGGCGTCTCGGTCAACGGCGCGACCCGCTGGCTGGGCGCCGGGCCGCTGCAGTTCCAGCCCTCCGAGCTGGTCAAGGTCGCGCTGGTCCTCTACGCCGCCGGCCTGCTGGCCGACCGCCCGGAACGCCTGGACACCCTGGGCGGGGTCATCAGTCCGCTGCTCCTGGTGGCGGGGGTCGCGGCGGGCCTGGTCGTCCTGCAGCCCGACCTGGGCACCGCGCTTGTCATCTGCTTCACGATGCTGGCCCTGCTGGTGGCCGCCGGCACGCCGATGCGCCACGTCGGCGCCCTGTGCGCGGCCGGGGGGGTCGCGGTGACGGCCTTCGCCCTGTCGGCCCCCTACCGCGTCGACCGGCTGCTCACCTTCCTCGACCCCTGGTCGCGCGCCGGCGACGAAGGCTTCCAGATCGTGCAGGGCCAGATCGCGGTGGGCTCGGGCGGCCTGTTCGGGCTGGGGCCCGGGCAGTCGGTGCAGAAGATCTTCTACCTGCCCGAGGCCCACACCGACTTCATCCTCGCTGTGATCGGGGAGGAACTGGGCGTCGTGGGCATCTTCGGCCTGCTGTTCCTCTACGGGCTGATCGCCTACGCGGGGCTGCGCGCCGCCAAGGCGGCCCGTGAGGCCTACACCCAGCTCCTGGCCGCGGGGCTGACCTCGCTCATCCTCAGCCAGGCGCTGCTCAACGTGTTCGCGGTCCTGGGGGTGGTGCCCCTGACCGGCGTGCCGCTGCCGTTCATCTCCTCGGGTTCCTCCAGCCTGCTCACCCTGCTGGCCGCCGTGGGCCTGCTGCTCAACGTGGCCAGCGGCCCGCACACCAGGCTGCAGGCCGTTCCGGCGCCGAGTTCGCGAACATCCGCCCATGACGCGCGTGCTCATAGCGGCGGGCGGGACGGCCGGGCACGTGGTGCCCGCGCTGGCGGTCGCCGACGCGCTGCGGGCTGAGGGCGCGCAGGTCGCCTTCGTGGGCGGCCAGCGCGCCGAGGCCGAGCTGGTGCCCGCCGCCGGCTACGAGCTGCACCCGATCCGGGTCGAGGGCCTGAGCCGCACCAACCCTTTGAAGGCGGCGCGGGCCGTCGTGCGCGCGGGCGGTGCGGTGGGCGCGGCGCGGCGCGTCCTTCGCGCCTTTGGGCCCGACGCCGTCATGGGCGGCGGGGGCTACGTCGCCGGGCCGGTCGGCCTGGCCGCGGCGGGCGCGCGCGTACCGCTGGTGCTGACCGAGGCCGACAGCCACCTGGGCATCGCCAACCGGATGCTGGCCCGGGCCGCGCGGCGGGTATGCCTTGCCTTCCCGATCGAGGGCCGGGAGGGCGGGCGCTACCTGGTCACTGGCCGGCCGGTGGGCCCGCCGGTGACCGACCGTGCGGCGGCCCGCTCACGCTTCGCCCTGGGCGACGAGGAGACGTGCGTGCTGGTCTTCGGCGGCTCGCTGGGCGCGCGGTCGATCAACGAGGCGGCCGAGGCGGCCTTCTGCGACGTCGACTTCCGCGTCCTCCACGCAGCGGGCGTGCGCGACTTCGCGACGTTGCGCGACCGCGTCGGCGGCCGGCCGGGGTACGATCTGCACGAGTACCTCGAGCGCTTCGGCGAGGCGCTCGCGGCCTGCGACCTGTGCGTCGCGCGGGCCGGGGGCTCCATCTTCGAGATCGCCGCCCACGGGCGGCCGGCCATCCTCGTGCCCTATCCCCACGCCACCGCCGACCACCAGACCGCCAACGCCCGGTGGATGGAGCGCGCCGGCGCCGCGGTCGTGGTGCCCGACGCCGAACTGGACGCGATCCGGCTGCGCGCCGAGGTCGACGCGCTGCTGGGCGACCCGGTGCGCCTGGAGGTCATGGCGCGCGCCTCGGCCTCCCTGGCGCGGCCGGACGCCGCAGCGGTGATCGCGCGTGAGGTTCTCGAGGCCGCCGCCGGGAGCCCGCGATGAGCCTCTACGGTCGCCTCTTCGCCGCGCTGTACGACCGGGCGCTGGCCGCCACCGAGGACGCGGGGCTGCGCGAGCGCCGCGCGCGGCTGCTCGCGCGGGCGCGGGGCACAGTGGTCGAGATCGGTGCGGGCACCGGCCTGAACCTGGCCCATTACGGCGACGCCGTCGAGCGGCTGATCCTCACCGAGCCCGAGGAGGCCATGGCCCGGCGCCTGGACCGTGCCGCTGCCGCCGCAGGCGGTCGTGGTGATGCTCGCGGCGTCGAGGTCCTGCGCGCGCCCGCCGAGGCGCTGCCCCTCCCCGACGCCAGCGCCGACACGGTGGTCACCACGCTGGTGCTGTGCACGGTGGACGACCCGGGCGCCGCCCTTGCGGAGATTATCCGCGTCCTGCGCCCCGGCGGGCGGCTGCTGGCCATCGAGCACGTACGCTCGCCCGACCCGGCGCAGGCGCGCTTCCAGGACCTCGTCCGGCCGGTGTGGCAGCGGGTGGGCCACGGCTGTCGGTGCAACCGCGACTCCGCCGCTCTCCTCGCGGCCTCCCCGCTGCGCCTCGAGCACCTCGAGCGCTTCCAGGTGCCCAAGGCGGCGAAGTTCGTGCGCCCCGGGCTGGAAGCCGTCGCGATCAGGTGACGACCTTCGCAGCTACCCAGGTGAACGGGCGGCGCCTGCACTTCGTCGGGATCGGCGGGGCGGGCATGAGCGGCCTGGCCCTGGTCGCCCACGCCCTGGGCGCGCGGGTGACCGGCAGCGATGATCGGGGGGAGTCGCCCTACCTGGAGCCCGTGCGGGCGGCCGGGATGGCCCCGGCGATCGGCTATGACGCGGTCAACCTACCCGCCGGCGACGACGTCGAGGTGGTGCTCTCCACGGCGATCGCGGGCGACAACCCCGAGTTGGCCGCCGCTCGCGAGCGTGGGCTGGTCGAGCGCCACCGTGGCGAGCTGCTGGCCGAGCTCGCCGCACTCAAGCGCTGCATCGCGATCGCGGGGACGCACGGGAAGACCACGACGGCGTCCATGGCCGCCCACGCCCTGCTGCGCTGTGACATGGATCCGTGCTACCTCATCGGCGGCGAGCTGCGCTCGACCGCGACCAACGCCGCATGGGGAACGGGGGAGTGGGTGGTCGTGGAGGCCGACGAGTCCGATCGCTCGTTCCTGCGCCTGGCGCCCGAGCTGGCGGTGGTCACCAACGTGGAGCTCGACCACCACGCGACCTACGGCTCCCAGGCCGAGGTGGAGGACGCCTTCCTGGCCTTCCTGCACCGTGCCCACCGCCCGATCCTGTGGGACGCGCCCGACGCCGAGGCGCTGCTGGACCGCGGCGACATCGGCGAGGCCGCCTTCTTCCGCGCCGACGACGTCGCGCTGGGCCCCGAGGGCTCGACCTTCACGTGGGCCCAGCAGCGCGTGCGCCTCAGCGTCCCGGGGGCCCACAACGTGGCCAACGCCGCGGCGGCGCTCACCGCCTGCGCGCTGGCCGGCGCGCCCGCCGACCGCCTGGCGGGGGCGCTGGAGGACTTCCGCGGCGCCGGGCGGCGCTTCGAACGCCTGGGGCGCACCGCGTCGGGCGCCGAGGTGGTCGACGACTACGCCCACCACCCCACGGAGGTCGCGGCGACGCTGGCCGCGGCGCGCACCCTGGAGCCGGCGCGCCTGGTGGCGGTCTTCCAGCCCCACCTGTTCTCGCGCACGGAGCGCCTGTACCGGGAGTTCGGCGTCGCCCTGGCCGCCGCCGACGTGGTGGGCGTCCTCGACGTCTACCCGGCGCGCGAGTGGGCGGAGGACCACCCGGGCGTCACCGGCCGCCTCGTGGCGGCGGCGGCTGCTGACGCGGCGCCCGGACGGCAGGTCATGTGGCTGCCCGACCACGAGACGGCGCGGCGCGTACTCGAGCCCCGCCTGCGCGAGGGGGACCTGTGCCTCGTCCTGGGCGCCGGCGATGTCGATGCGCTGGGGCGTGCGCTCGTGGCCGGCTGACCCCGGCCGGGCAGGATCGTCCGCCCGCCCGGCGAAGAGAGGGCCGTGGCGCGCCTACCGCTGCTGTCCCGCCTGCGCGCATCCGGCCCGCGGGTGCGCCTGCCGCGGCCAAGCCCGCGCCTCGTCGGGCTCGCCCTGGTCACCGTGTCGCTGTTCGGGGGCCTGTTCCTGTGGCTGCGCGACTCGTCGGTGTTGGCGATCGCCGAGGTCCGCGTGGAGGGCGCCACCGGGCCGCAAGCCGGCGCGCTGCGCACCGCGCTCACCGAGGCCGCCCGGGACATGACCATCCTCCATGTGCGCATGGACGACCTGCGCGACGCGGCCGAGCCCCACCCGGTCGTCGACGACCTGCGCATCGACCGCGAGCTCCCCGACGCCCTGACCATCACCGTGGTCGAGCGCGGGGCGGTGGCGGCCCTGACCGTCGGTGGGCGTGCCGTCGCCGTCGCCGGCGACGGGACCCTGCTGCCTGGCCACCCGACCGGCGGCCTGGCCACGGTCCGGGCCGAGAACCTGCCCACGGGTGACCGGCTGCCAAGCGGTTCCGCGCGTACGGCCGTGGCCGTACTGGCGACCATGCCCCGGCCGTTGCGCGACCGGGCCGGCCGGGCGGCGCGCGCCGAGCGCGGATGGGCGGTGGCGCTGCGCGAAGGCCCGATGGTGCACCTGGGCTCGGCGGAGCGCCTGGCCGCAAAGTGGGTCGCGGCCTCCGCCGTGCTCGCCGACCCTGGCTCGCGCGGTGCCGTCTACGTGGACGTCCGCCTGCCCGAGCGGCCGACCGCCGGCGGGCTCGCGCCGCTGCCCGCCGCAGGCGGGATGGTTCCGCCGGCCGAGGGCATCGAGGGAGGGCAGGAGGTCGAGCCGGCCGCCCTCGTTGACTCCACCCCGCCGACTCCCTGAGCGCCCCCGCGAGGCCCCGTGCCCGAAAGACACCACGGTCGCCCCACCCTCGTCCCTCAGACCGCAGCGCCCGCCAGCTCCTCGTAGAGCGCCCCGGTTCGCTGCGCAACGTCTGCCCAGTCGAAGCGCCGGACATGCTCGGCGGCCTCGGCCACCAGCCCCGCGCGCAAGACGTCATCGGTCAGCACCCGCTCCATCGCCACGGCCAGGGACTTCGCGTCGCGCGCGGGGAACCGCAGGCCCACCGTGGTGTCGGGCACGATCTCGCGCAGGCCGCCGGTGTCGGCCACGATGCACGGGCAGCTCGAGGCCATGGCCTCGAGCACCACCAGCCCGAACGGCTCGTAGATCGAGGGCACCACGCACAGATCGGCGATTCGGTACAGAGCGTGCAAGCGGTCGTCGCCCAGCCAGCCCAGGAAGGCGCCGTGGGCCATGAGCCCCAGCTCGTCGGCCTGCTCGCGCAACTGGGCCTCGTGGGGTCCTGAGCCGGCCATGAGGAACCGCACGCCGCCCACCCGGTCGATGACCTCTGGCAGCGCCTCCAGTGCGTGCTGGAAGCCCTTCTCGTAGACGAGGCGGCCGACCAGCAGCACAAGGCGTTCGTCCGGTGCGGCGAAGCGAGCGCGCAGGGCGGCCAGGTCCACGCTGGGGCGCAGCTCGGCCGCGTCGACCCCGTTGGGAATGACCGCGACGCGAGCCTCGGGCAGATCGAAGACCTCGGCCACATGGCGGCGCATGTAGTGCGAGCAGGCGATGACCTGGTCTGCGACATGGACCATCCAGCGCTCCGTGCGGTGGATCTCCGACATCGGGGGCTCGTGCACCCACCCCTGGCGGCGCCCGTGCTCGGTGGCGTGCACGGTGGCCACGAACGGGATGCGCAGGCGGTCGGCCAGGCGCTTGGCCGCGACCGCGACGAGCCAGTCGTGTCCGTGCACCACGTCGAAGCCCAGTGCCTCGCCAAGCGTCGCGCCGCGGGCCAGAAGGTCGTCGTTCATGTGTCCCACCCACGCCACGAAGCGCTGCAGGTCATCCTTGGGCCACTCGGGTTCGGCCACGCGGTGGACGATCACGCCGTGGCGGTCCTCCTGGGGCTGGGTGGAGCGCCCGCCGCGGGTGAGCACGTGCACCTCGCGGCCCTGGGCGACGAGCTGCTCGGCGAGCTTGCGCACGTGACGTGCGAGGCCGCCCTCGACGACGGGCGGGTACTCCCACGTGACGATGAGGATCCTTCCGGCCACGGGGCGGACAACCCTAGTGGAGGCGTTCGGAAGTACCCACCGGCGACGGCACGTACTTCCGACCACCACCACTAACCTCCCGCGCCGTGTCCCGCCCGCTGGCCGAGCTGACAACGCTTCGCCTCGGGGGCCCTGCGGCCCGCCTGGTCGAGGCCGCGACCGAGGAGGAGGTCGTCGCCGCGGTGCGCCGGGGTGACGAACCGCTGCTGGTCCTGGCGGGTGGCAGCAACGTGGTGGTGGCCGACGAGGGCTGGCCGGGAACCGTCCTCCTGATCGTCACCCGCGGCATAGAGCGCGACGGTGTGCGCCTCACCGTGCAGGCCGGCGAGCCGTGGGACCCGTTCGTGGCCCGCTGCGTCGCCGAGGACCTCGCGGGCCTGGAGTGCCTCTCGGGCATCCCCGGCTCCACCGGCGCAACGCCGATCCAGAACGTCGGCGCCTACGGTCAGGAGGTCAGCGAGACCATCGCCTCCGTCCGCGTCCTGGACCGCGAGAGCGACCGTGTGGAGGACCTTCCTCCGCAGGCGTGCGGCTTCACCTATCGCTCCAGCGTCTTCAAGCGGGCGCCGGGGCGCTGGGTCGTGCTGTCGGTGACCTTCGCGCTGGACGGCTCACCGCACAGCCGGCCCATCCGCTACCCCGAGCTGGCTCGGGCGCTCGGGGTCCAGACGGGCGCGACCGCGCCGCTGGGTGACGTCCGCGCGGCGGTCCTCGCGCTGCGCCGGGACAAGGGCATGGTCATCGACGAGGCCGATCCCGAGTCGGTCTCCGCGGGCTCGTTCTTCACCAACCCGGTCCTCGACGAGGCGGCCTTCGCGCGCCTGCGCGAGCGCGCCGGGCCTGGCCTTCCCGCCTTTCCCCAGGCCGACGGGACCGTCAAGACCTCGGCGGCCTGGCTCATCGAGCACGCCGGCTTCGCCCGCGGCCATGGCGACCCGCTCACCATCGCCATCTCCTCCAAGCACACCCTCGCGCTGACCAACCGCGGCGCTGGCACCACCACCGACCTGGTCGCCCTGGCCCGCGAGATCGCCGCCGGGGTGCACGAGGCCTTCGGCGTCGACCTGCACCCCGAGCCCGTGTTCGTCGGGCACGACTGGTGACGAGCCAGGCCACGGCCGGGCGTGGTGACGGAGCGCGTCGGGCGCCCGGGCCGATAGCCTCCTGCGACCTTGCGAGGCGAAGCGAGCATGGGACGGTGGACGACGATCGCCGCGATCGGACTGGCGAGTCTTGCGTTCGCGGCGTGTGGCTCGGGCGAGACCCAGGTGGTCACCGTTCCGGGTCCGGCGGCCGAGCCGGCGGAGGGCGAGCCGGCCGCCGAGGGCGTGCGCGCGGTCAGCGAGCAGCTCAGCGAGGCGTGCCTCACCGGGCCGGTGCTCGAGGAGGACGAGCAGACACCGGCGGCCACGGAGATCGTGGTGGACGACCTGATCCGGGCCTTCTACCTGGTCGACGACCGCTCAACTGCCGAGGACGACGTCCGTGAGGCGCTCCAGGTGCTGGACGGTGGCTGTGTCTCCTCGGCGACGGCGCGGCGCCTGGCCGTGGCCACGGGCGTGGAGGAGGGCGACGACCTGCCCGAGGGCGGCCCCGGGCAGCCCTTCGACTGCGATGCCCAGGGCATCAACATCGACGAGGGCGAGGAAGGCACGTGCGTCGCTACGGATGGCCAGCTCGTCACGGTGGCCGACCGTGGCAGCCCGGCGACGACGCCGGCAATGGAGATCACGTTGGTCGACGTGGAGACCCCGCCCTCTCTGAGTCGTGAGGGCCGGACCAGCCGCCGCGCCGGCGGCGTCTTCGTGCTGCTGACCCTGCAGGTGCGCAACCGTCTCGAGGAGCCGGTCGAGTTCGACGCGGCTAGCCAGGTCGAGCTCCAGCTGGGCGGTGACCGGTACTTCAGCGAAGAGGCGGGCACGACCACGATCGAGCCCGGCGAGGAGCGCGAGGGCACGGTGGCCTTCGACGTGCCCGAGAACGCCGCCGACGACCTCGACACCAACGGCAACGTCTTCTTCCTGCCCTTCGAGGAGGCGCGCGGCCTGGGCGACGACGAGGCCGAAGAGGCGATCACCGCGGTGCTGCGCAC
>JBBJOB010000292.1:0-2507 GCA_037721455.1 Solirubrobacteraceae bacterium
GAGGACCCCGAGGCCGGCGAGGACCCCGAGGCCGGCGAGGACCCCGAGGCCGGCGGGGACCCCGAGGCCGGCGAGGGCGAGACCTACACGGTCCAGGCCGGCGACAGCCTGTCGACCATCGCGGCGGAGACGGGCGTCGAGGTCGAGAAGCTGATCGAGCTCAACCCGGACGCGAACCCGCAGGCGCTGCAGGCCGGCGACGAGCTCGAACTCGGCCCGTGATCCGCGCCCTCCTCGCCACGCTCGCGGTGCTGTTGGCGCTGACCGCGGGCCCTGAACGTGCGGCCGCGCAGGCTGACGACGCCGAGCCTCCTCAGCTCAGCGCCGCGGCCGCCTACGCCGTCGAAGCCTCGACCGGCGAGGTCGTCCTCGCCGAGGAGCAGGACGAGCGGCGCGCGATCGCCTCCACCACCAAGCTGATGACCGCGCTGGTCGTCCGGGAGGAGGCCTCCCTGGACGACACGTTCACCGCTGCCGACTATCAGGCTGCGCCGATCGAATCGCAGATCGGCCTGCAGCTCGGGGAGGAGATGACGGTGCGCGACCTGCTGCGTGCCCTCCTGCTCGAGTCGGCCAATGACGCGGCGGTCACCCTGGCCGAGGGGGTGGCCGGGTCCGAGGAGGAGTTCGTGGAGCGGATGAACGCCCGCGCCGGCGAGCTGGGCATGGAGAACACCACCTTCACCAACGCCGTCGGCCTGGACGACCCCGACAACCTCTCCACCGCCCGCGACCTCGTGATCCTTGCGCTGGCGGTGCGCGAGGACGCGTTCCTGCGCGAGACCGCGGGCATGGAGGAGGCGACGCTGGAGAGCGGCGAGCGCACCCGCGTGGTCACCAACCGCAACGAGCTCGTCCGGGAGACCGAGCTGGTCACGGGCCTCAAGACGGGCCGTACTCAGGAGGCCGGCTACGTGCTCGTCGGCTCGGGCACCCGCGACGGCGTGACCGTGGTCAGCGCCGTGTTGGGAGCTCCCAGCGAGGCCGCCCGTCAGGAGGACACCCTCGACCTGCTGCGCTATGGCCTGGGGCTGTTCGAGCGCGTCACCGTCGTGCGCGAGGCCGACGTGGTGGCCCGCGTCCCGCTGGCCTACCGCGAGGGCATGGCCATCCCGCTGGCCGCCGGCGACACCGCGCGCCACACGGTGCGCGAGGGCGAGGAGCTGCGCCGCGAGGTCACGGGCGTCCCCGAGGAGGTCGACGGGCCCCTGGAGCGCGGAGCCCAGCTGGGCACGCTGGTCGTGCGCCGCGGCGACGAGGTCGTGGCCCGCGTCCCGCTGGTCGCCACCCGCGCCGTGGAGGAGGCCGGCGTGGCGCTGCGCGTCGACGAGCTGCTCTCGCGTCCCACGACCATCTTGCTGCTCGCCGTCCTCGCGGTGTGTAGTGTGCCCCTGGTCGCGTTACGCCGTCGGGCACTCCGGCGCCAGCGACAACAGGCCTAGTCCTGGTCACATGATCATCACCGTGACCCTCAACGCCGCCATCGACAAGTCCCTGTCGGTGCCCAACTTCCGTCTCGGTCGTCGCCACCGCAGCGTCGAGCAGACGACGCTCGCGGGCGGCAAGGGCGTCAACGTCGCCCGGGCGCTCAAGACGCTGGGCCAGCCGGTGATCGCCACCGGCTTCGCGGGCGGCGCCACCGGCACCCGCGTGGTCGAGCAGCTCACCGCCGAGTCGATCCTCAACGACTTCGTGCGCATCAGCGACGAGTCGCGCACCAACACCGCGGTGCACGACCCCACCAATGGCGAGCAGACCGAGATCAACGAGCGCGGTCCCGCGGTCACGCCGGGGGAGGTCGAGCTGTTCCGCGACAAGCTCCTGTACCTGGCCCGGGGGGCAGATTTCGTGGTCATGGCCGGGTCGCTGCCCCGCGGGGTGGAGTCCGACCTCTACAGCGACCTGCTGCGCGAGCTGCACCGCATCGGCGTAACCACCCTGATCGACGCCGAGGGAGAGCCTCTGCGCCAGGCCGTGCGCGCCGAGCCCCACGTCATCTCGCCCAACATCCTGGAGGCCGAGGAGCTGGTCGGCCACGAGTTCAACGACGACGACGACCGCGTGCACGCGGTGCGCGAGATGACCGTCCTGGGCGCCAGGGAGGCGATCATGACCACCCCGGACGGCTGCTTCGCCGCCATGCAGGTCGACGGCTCCCCGACGCTGCTGCGCGCGCGCATCGAGGAGCGTGAGACCGTGGCCGCGGTGGGCGCCGGCGACGCCTTCCTGGCCGGCTTCGTGGCCTCCCGCTACACGGGCGCCGACCCCGAGGACTGCCTGCGCTTCGGCGTGGCCTGCGGCGCCGAGTCCACCCAGCGCCTGGGCGCCGGCCTCGTCGACCCGGCGCGCGTGGAGCGCCTGGTGAGCGAGGTGCAGGTGGAGCGCGTCGAGGCCCCGGTCGAGGTGCCGTAGCGGTGATGTCCAGGGTCAGGGGGCGGACCGGGCGATTGCGCTAGGGCGCGGAAGGGGGAGGATCGACGCGATGGGAAGATGGCTGGGACGGCTCA
>JBBJOB010000066.1:0-9483 GCA_037721455.1 Solirubrobacteraceae bacterium
GAGGACGACGTCTTCCAGCTCGTCACCCCGCCCGAGCGGGCGCCGGACGAGGCGCAGGTCGTCGAGGTGACCTTCGAGCGGGGCGTGCCGGTGGCGCTGGACGGCGAGCGGCTAGAGCTCGTGGCGCTCCTGGAGCGCGCGGCGGAGATGGGCTGCCGCCACGGCGTGGGGATCGTCGACCACATCGAGGACCGCATCGTGGGCCTCAAGGTGCGCGACATCTACGAGGTGCCCGCCGCCGCCATCGTGCTCCTGGCCCACGGGGAGCTCGAGAAGCTCGTCTGCACCATCCACCAGAACCAGTTCAAGGCCGACCTGGACCGCCAGTGGGCCTACCTGGTCTACGCGGGCCTGTGGTGGGAGCCGCTGCGCGGCGACCTCGACGCCTACATGGAGCGCGTCAACGAGCAGGTCACGGGCACGATCGGGATCAAGCTCTACAAGGGCTCGGCGCGCGTGGTGACCCGCGAGTCGCCCAACGCGATCTACGACGAGGCGCTGGCCTCCTTCACCGCCTCGGGTGGACTGTTCAACCAGCAGGCCTCGCCCGGCTTCATCGAGCTGTGGTCGCTGCAGTCGCGCATGGCCTGGCGGCTGCGCAACGATCCGCCCACGTAGTTCCCGCTCCTCACAGGGCCGGGTAGGATCGCCCTCATGGGTTACAAGCTGCTCGGATTCGTCGTCTGGCGCGGCGGCTGGTGGTTCCTGCGCCGCCGCTACGCCACGCACCTCAAGATCGCTGCGGGCGTCGTGGTCATCGTCGGCGTCGCCGGCCTGGCCGCCAGGGGCCGCGGGGAATGACCACGCCCCAGCCCGGCGGCTCCGCGTCCCCGGTGCTGGAGGTCGATCGGGTCGAGTGGGTGCCCGGCGCGCGCGGGGCGCTGGAGGTGCGGGTCTTCGGCACCTGGCGGGGCGCCCTCCCCGCGGGGCTGGCCTTCCTGCTCATCGACGACGAGCGCCACCGCCACATGTTCCCGGCGCTCACGACACCGCCGACCTCACGGCCGGGGCAGTGGAGCGCGGCCTTCCCGGTGCCCGGCGAGCTGCGCCCGCTGCTGAACGGCCCGCTGGCCATGCGGGTGGGCATCGACGAGGTCGTCCTGCCCCCCGCGCAGGCCGGCGCGACGCAGGAGCCCGAGCCGGCCGAGGTGGTCGACCGCGCCGTGCTCGCCGAGCGCCGCGCCCGCAGGGCCGAGCTGGTCGAGGACGAGCTGGCGCGCCGCGCCGTGGAGGCCGAGCGCGCCTCAGCGGCCCTGGAGGCCCAGCTCGGCGGGCTGGAGGAGCACCTGCGCGAGGTGATCGCGCAGCGCGACGCCGCGCAGGCCCAGATGCACGCGCGCGACCGCGCGCTGCTGAGCGCCACCCAGCGTGAGCACGCCGAGCGGGCGCTGCGCGAGGAGGCCGAGGAGGGGCGCCACCAGCTCGAGCACGCCATGGGCGCGGAGCTGGCCGACGCCCGCGCGCGGCTGGCCGAGGCCGAGGAGCGCGCCGAGGAGGCCGACCAGCTACGCGCCCGTGTGGCCGAGGCCGACAACCTGCGCGCGCGCATCGCGGCCGCGCAGACCGAACGCAGCGGCCTGACCGAGCGGCTGGCTGCGGCCCAGAGCGAGCGCACCGAGCTGGCCGGCCGCCTCGACGCGACCCAGGAGCAGCGCGCCGCCCTGACCACCCGCGTCGCGACCGTGGAGGCCGAGCGCGAAGCTCTGACCGAGCGGGTGGCCACCGTCGAGGCCGAGCGCGACGCGCTGGCCAGGCGGATGGCCGACGTGGAGGCCGAGCGCGACGCGCTGGCCGAGCGGGTGGCGAGCCTTGAGACCCGGGCAGAGGAACCCTCCAGGGGCCTGAGCCTCGTCCGTGCGCCCGGCGGCGCGGAGCCCCCCTTCGCCACCGAGGAGGGGCCGGCGCCGGCGGTTGGAGCGACCACGGCGCAGAGACCGTCACCACCGGCCTCAGGGCCGCCTGTCGATGTGGCCGGGACCCTCCGCCGCGAGCTCGCCGACGAGCGGGCACGTCGCGAGGAGGAGCTCGCCGCGCTGCGTGGCGAGCTGACGACCGCGGTCGCGGGGCTGCGCTCCGAGCTGGCCGCCTTCGCGGCGCGCGGTATCGCCCTCGCCGAGCCCGTCGAGGGCGACGACGCATCGCAGGCTCCCGAGCCCGCCCACGAGCCGCCGCCGCGCCCGCCGGTCGACCGGGCGCAGAGCGCCCAGCTCACCGCGCTGGCCGAGGAGCTCGAACGCGCCCGCCCGCGTCGGCCCGTGGGCCCGCGCGACGGCCGGCTGGTCGCCGACCTGGGCGCCGCGGCGCAGCGCCTGCGCGAGAACGGTCACACCGCCGCCGCGGGGCGATCCCCGGAGGGCGCGCCGGTGGCGTCCACGCCCCCCGAAGCGGTCGCGCTTCCCGACGCGCGCGCGTTCGACGGGCCCGCGCACTCCGACGCGCCCGTGCTCCCCGAGGCGGCCCCGCCCGATGCGATCCCGCCCCACGCGACCGCCTTCCCCACTCGCGTCATTCCCGACGGCGACCGCTACGAGGACGAGTGGCTCGCCGAGGCCGTTGAGGCCATCGCGCAGGACGACACCGCGCTTGCGGCGGAGATCGTCACGGCCCTGCTGCCGGCCCAGCGCCACGTCGTCGACCGCCCGCTGCGCTACGACATCACGCTCGAGGGCGCGGGCACGCTACGGGTCGCGCTGGACGGTGACGGCGAGGCGAGCATCGAGGCGCGCTCCCAGCCCGCGCCGGGCGCCGACGGCGTCGACTTCCGCGTTGGCGGGCCGGTCCGCGCCGTCGTCCGTCTGGCCACGGGCAGCGCACGCTGGCGCCTGCGGGGCGTCCACGTCGAGGGCAGCCGCCGGCGCCTGTGGCGGCTGCTGCGCGCCCGCCGTGCGCCCCTCTCCCTCGCCGCGCTCGCGCGCAGCGGCGAGCGCCTCGATCCCGGCCTGGTCTTCACCCTGTTGGCCCGGGCGGTCGACCGCCGCTGGACCGACGACCACCCCCTCGCGGTGACCTACCGCGTCACGGGCGACCACGAGGCCGTGGGGCACGTCGCAACGACCGGCGGCGCGCCGCTGACCGTCACCAAGGGCGCGCCCGACGAGGTCCCCGAGGGTCTGCGTCACGCGGTCGTCGAAGTCCCCGCGCAGGCCTTCCTGCCGCTCATCGCCCGCGAGCCGCTGCCCGAGGGCATGGTCGCCACGGTCACCGGCGACCCGGCCGCCGTCGCCCGCCTGCACGCCTGGTTCGACCGCGTGCAGGGCCTGCCCATCGAGGACTGAGGACGCGGCCGGCCGGTTCGCGCGGCGATTCCCGGACGGTGCGGGGATGTCCCGCGCCTCGTCCGATCCGGCGGCTAGCTTTCCGTCCCGTGGCCGTCCCCACCAGCGCCCATCTGCACGTCCACTCGGAGTACTCCCTCCTCGACGGCGCGTGCTCGATCGACGCGCTGGCCCAGCGCGCCGCGGCCTTCGGCCAGCCCGCCCTGGGCCTGACCGACCACGGGGTGATGAACGGCGCCGTCGAGCTGTTCAAGGCCTGCCAGAAGCACGGGATCAAGGCGATCCAGGGCTGCGAGGTCTACCTCGTGGACGACCGCCACGACACCGCGCCGCGCAAGGAGCGCAACCACCTCACGCTGCTGGCCGAGACCGACGCGGGCTACCGCAACCTCGTCGAGCTCTCCAGCGCCGGCTTCCTCGAGGGCCTGCACCGCGGCAAGCCGACGGTGGACATGGAGCTGCTGTCACGCCATGCCGACGGGGTCATCGCCCTCACAGGGTGCCTGGCCTCGCGCTTCTGCCAGCGCATCCTCGACGGGAGGCCCGACGAGGCGCGCGCCCACGCCGACCAGCTACTCCAGGTCTTCGGCCCGCAGGACGTCTTCTTCGAGGTCCAGAAGAACGGCCTGGCGCCCCAGGACCAGGCCAACGAGGGCATCGTGCGCATCGCGCGGGATGTCGGCCGGCCGCTGGTGGGCACCGCCGACGTGCACTACCTGCGCCGCGAGGACTACCAACATCACACGGCGCTGCTGTGCGTGCAGACGAAGTCCACACTGGCCGATCCGAAGCTGACCTTCGACACCAACGAGTTCTTCCTCAAGGACAACGAGGAGATGGCCGCGGCCTTCGCGGACTGGCCGGAGGCGCTCCAGTCGACGCTCGAGATCGCGCAGCGCTGCGACACGACGATCGAGTTGGGCAAGCAGCTCATCCCGTCCTACCCCACGCCCGACGGCGCCGGCGAGGAGGTCTACCTGCGCGAGCGGGTCATGGAGGGGCTGGCGCTGCGCTACGGTGCCCCGCCGCCGGCCGAGGCCGTCGAGCGCGCGGAGATGGAGCTCGGCGTGATCCACCGCATGGGCTACGAGGCCTACTTCCTCATCGTGTGGGACTTCGTCGCCTTCGCCAAGGACAGCGGGATCGCCGTGGGCCCCGGGCGCGGCTCGGCGGCCGGCTCGATCGTCGCCTACTGCCTGTCGATCACCGATGTCGACCCGCTGCGCTACGGCCTGCTCTTCGAGCGCTTCCTCAACCCCGAGCGCGTGTCCATGCCCGACATCGACATCGACTTCTCGGTGCGCGGCCGGGAGCGCGTGATGCGCTACGTGACCGAGAAGTACGGCCGCGAGTCGGTGGCCCAGATCGTGACCTTCGGTCGCATGTTCCCGCGCGCCGCCACCCGCGACGCCGCCCGGGTGCTGGGCCACGACTACGCGGTGGGCGACCGGCTGGCCAAGCTGATCCCCGACCCGGAGCAGGGCCGGTCCCCGAGCTTCGCCAAGTGCCTTGAGCCCGGCCAGGAGCTGCGCGGCGCCTACGACTCCGACCCGACGGCCAAGCAGATCATCGACGTCGCCCAGGGCCTGGAGGGGATCGTGCGCAACTCCTCCATCCACGCAGCGGCTGTCGTCATCGCCGACCGGCCGCTGACCGAGATCGTGCCCCTCCAGCTCGCCGACGCCAACGAGGTCGACGAGCAGGGCAACCGCGTCTACCGCCAGGTCACCCAGTTCCCCATGGGCCCCATCGAGGATCTCGGCCTGCTCAAGATGGACTTCCTGGGCCTGCGCAACCTCGACGTCATCGAGGACGCGCTGGACATCATCGAGCGCTCGACGGGCGAGCGCCCCGACATGACCTGCCTGCCCCTCGACGACGAGAAGACCTACGGGATGCTGGCCCGCGGCGACAGCGTCGGCGTGTTCCAGTTCGAGTCAGAGGGCATGCGCGACGCCCTGCGCCTCGTGCGTCCGATGAAGTTCGACGATCTCATCGCGCTGGTCGCGCTCTACCGCCCAGGCGCGATGGACCAGATCCCCACCTACGCGCGGGGAAAGCGCGAGCCCGAGACGGTGAGCATGCGCGACGAGCGCCTGACGCCCATCATCGGCCCCACCTACGGCGTGATCCTCTACCAGGAGCAGGCCATGCAGATCGCCAAGGAGCTCGCCGGCTTCTCCGGCGCCCGCGCGGACGACCTGCGCAAGGCCATCGGCAAGAAGAACCGTGAGCAGATGGCAGCCCTCGAGCCGGAGTACCGCCGCGGCTGCCAGGAGTCTGGAACCTCGGCGGAGGTCATCGACTGGCTGTGGCAGACCAACGTCAAGAGCGCTGACTACTCCTTTCCCCGCAGCCACGCCGCCTGTTACGCCCTGATCGCCTACCGCACCGCCTGGCTGCGAGCGAACTATCCGGCCGAGTACATGGCGGCGCTGATCTCCTCGGTGATGTCCACGAAGGACAAGGTGCCGTTCTTCGCCGCGGTGGCTGAGGAGATGGGCATCGAGATCCTGCCTCCGGACGTCAACGAGTCCGACCACGACTTCGTGGTCGTCGACGGGGACATCCGCTTCGGCCTCGACGCGGTCAAGGGTGTGGGCTTCGCCGCGGTGGAGGCGATCAAGGCCGCGCGCGCCGACGACGGGCCGTTCACCTCGCTGTGGGACTTCTGCGAGCGCGTCGACGGGCGGGCGGTCAACAAGAAGGCCATCGAGGCGCTGATCAAGTGCGGAGCCTTCGGCTCCACGGGTGCAAGCCGCAAGGGGATGTTGGCGGTGCTCGAGCAGGCCCAGGGCGCGGGCCAGAAGATGCAGCAGGATGCGCAGATCGGGCAGGGCTCGATCTTCGACGTCTTCGATGCCCACCCCGCGGCCCCCGCCGGCGGGGCTGCCGTGGCCTCCACGCGGCCCCAGCATCCGCCGATTCCGCTCGAGGAGTTCGCCCAGCCCGAGCTGCTGGCCGTGGAGAAGGAGTCGATCGGCCTGTTCCTCTCAGCCCATCCCCTCAAGCAGGTGCGTGAGGCCCTGGTCGCGCGGGTGGACTGCTCGCTCACCGCGCTGGCCGAGCGCCGCGACAAGGATTGGGTCACGGTCGGGGGCATCATCACCGCGGCCAAGAAGATCCGCACGCGCAACGGCGGGTCGATGCTCTTCGCGACGCTAGATGACCTCGAGGGGTCGGTGGAGATCCTGGCCTTCGAGAAGGTGCTGGGCGAGTACGAGGCAGAGCTGTCCCTCGACGAGGTCGTCGTCGTCCGCGGCCGCGTCGATCACAAGGACAAGGACAAGACGTGCGTGGTGCTGCAGACCGTCGACCGCTTCGCGCCCTCGGAGGAGGAGGTCGCCAAGGCCCGCGAGGCGGCCAAGACCGCCCGCGCGGCCGAGCCGGTGACGCTCCCGCTGCGTCTGGACGCCGCCGCGCTGCCAGCCACGGTCATCGACGACCTCAAGGAGCTCTTCGCCCGCTACCCCGGCCCGGCCCGGCCCGTCCTCACGCTGGCCATGAGCGCCGGCGCGCCCCGCACGCTGCGCCTGGGCGAGGACTTCGCCGTCCGCCCCTGCGCCGCCCTGCGCGCCGACGTCGCGAGCCTCCTCGGCCCCGCCGCCCTCGAGCTGGCGGGTCCGGCCGAGGCGGCCTGAGCGCAGAGTTGTACTCCTTGACCGGTGGCGTCGGAGTGGTCGATCCGCGTGGGTAGCGATATCCTCACGAGCGGGAACCGACCAGGAGGAGCAACGGATGAACGAGTCGCCGCTCGACGTAGCACGGAGGTACACGCAGGGCCTCGACTATCCGGCGAGCAAGGAGCAGGTCATCGACGCCCTGGAGCGCAACCGCGCGCCGCATGACGTCGTGGAGATCGTCCGCTCAAAGCATCACCCGAGGTTCGCCATTGCCAGCGATCTCCTTATGCTGCTGTACTCGGAGGCCTCGCTCCCGCGGGGAGCACCGGGGGAGCAGGATTGGGCTCGGCCGGTGCGCTAACCGCGCGCCGCCCGGCCGCGCTCGCGCAGCGCGACGGTCAGGGCGATCTCGTCGCGGTCGGGGCCCCTGCCCTCCGGGCCCGGGGTCTCGAGCACGCACGGAAGGTCGTCGAAGCGCGGCTCGCCCAGGAAGGCGGCGCAGCCGTCCTCGCCCAACTCGCCGGCGCCCACGGCGGCGTGGCGGTCGCGGTTGGAGCCCAGCGGGGTCTGGGAGTCGTTGAGATGCAGCGAGCCGATCCGCTCGAGGCCGACCGCGGCGACGCAGTCTTCTACCACTGTGGCGACGCCCTCGGGGGTGCGCACGTCGAAGCCCGAGGCCAGGAGGTGGCACGAGTCCAGGCAGACCCCGAGCCGCGCATCGCCTCCGGCCGCGTCGACCAGGGCGGCCAGCTCGTCGAAGGAGCGTCCCAGGGTGCCGCCCGCTCCCGCGGTGTTCTCCAGGTGGAGCGGGCAGTCCTCGGATTCCTCCAGGGCCTCGCGGATCGTGGCGCCGGCCCGCGCGATGGCCTCCCCGACGTCGCCGGTCTTGGCTGAGCCGGCGTGCAGCACGACGGCGTGCGCGCCCAGCGCCGCTCCGGCGCGCAGCGAGGAGATGAGCGAGTTCAGGGACTTCGCGCGGATGTCCTCGTCGTCGGAGGCGCAGTTGAGCAGGTAGACCGCGTGGATGAGCAGGGCGTCGACGTCGCTGCCCGCCTTGGCCTCGCGGAAGGCCCCGACCTCCTCGTCCGAGTAGTCGCGGGGCTTCCACGCCCGCGGGTTCTGGTTGAAGATCTGGATCGCGCGGCAGCCCCGCTCCACACCCCGCTCCACGGCCTTGGCCGGCCCCCCGGCGGGGGACACGTGGGCGCCGATCAGCACCGCGAAGTTGTGACGTAGGCTGGCCGCATGAGGGTCCGCTTCGCACCGTCGCCCACCGGCGCCCTGCACATCGGCGGGGCGCGCACCGCGCTGTACAACTGGCTCATGGCGCGGCACGCCGGGGGCACCTTCGTGCTGCGCATCGAAGATACCGACCGCGAGCGCTCGACCCCCGAGAACGTCGGGCAGATCCTCGACGCCCTGCGGTGGCTGGAGCTGGACTTCGACGAGGGGCCGATCCTCCAGTCCGAGCGGGCCGAGCGCCACGCCGAGGTTCTGCGCACCCTCGAGGAGGGCGGGCACACCTATCGCTCGAGCGCCATCGCCGATGATGTCCGGGCCTACAAGGCCCGTCACGGGGCCGAGCGGGGCTTCCGCGGGGAGCCGGAGGATCAGGGCGCGATCCGCCTGCGCGTGCCCGAGGGCGCCACGGTGGTCCACGACCTCGTCCGCGGCGACACCACCTTCGCCCACGAGCACCTCGACGACCCCGTCATCGCCCGCGCCGACGGCAGCGTCCTCTACAACTTCGCCGTCGCGGTCGACGACCTCGACGCGGCGATCACTCACGTCGTGCGCGGGGAGGACCACCTCTCCAACACTCCCAAGCAGCTCCTCGTGCTCGCGGCGCTGGGCGCCGATCAGCCGGCCTACGCCCACCTGCCCCTCCTGCACGGCCCCGACGGCAAGAAGCTCTCCAAGCGCCACGGGGCCGCCTCGGTCCAGGAGTTGCGCGAGCAGGGCTTCCTCCCCGAGGCGGTGCGCAACTACCTCGCCCTGCTGGGCTGGGGTGACACCGACGACGAGACCATCGTCTCCACGGACGAGCTCGTGCGCCGCTTCACCGTCGAGCGCGTGTCACGCAACCCGGCGCGCTTCGACGCCGACAAGCTGCGTTGGATGAACGGGCGCTACCTGCGCGAGCTGGGGGAGGAGGAGCTGACCCGTCGCCTGGAGGCCCACACCGGCCGTGGCGGCCTCGGCCCGTCGGTGGCCATCGCCCAGGAGAAGATCCAGACCCTGGCCGACTTCTGGCCGCTGGCGGGCTTCCTCCACGACGGGCCCGCCGACGACGCCGCCGCACGCGAGCGCTGGCTTGACGAGGAGGGCCTCGCCGCGCTGGTCGAGGTCCGCGAGGCCCTGGCGGGGCTGGACACCTTCGACGCGCCGTCCGTGGAGGCCGCCCTGCGCGGCGTGGTCGAGCGTCGGGGCGTCAAGGCCAAGCAGGTATTCCAGCCCGTGCGCGTGGCCATCGCCGGAACCACGGTGTCTCCGGGGATCTGGGAGTCGCTGGCCGTGCTGGGCCGCGAGGAGGCGCTGGGCCGGATCGACGGGGCGCTCGAGCAGGCGCCGCGGATCGTTTGAGA
>JBBJOB010000067.1:0-9482 GCA_037721455.1 Solirubrobacteraceae bacterium
TCGGCGTATCGGCGCACCGTGTTGTCGTGAACCCCGAGCAGGCGGGCGGCCTCGCGGACCGAGATGTAGGCGGGGTCGGTTGCCATGGTGGAAAGGTAGCCCGGCTTTCAGAGCTCAGTCAGGAGGCTGGCCGCCAAGGGCCTTGAGCGCATACGCTCTCCGTCGTGCGCGTGGCCGTCGTCGACATCGGGACCAACTCGACGCGGCTGCTGATCAGCGACGTGGCGCAGGACGGGACGGTCACCGACCTGGAGCGCATCAGCGAGGTGACGCGGCTGGGCCAGGGCGTCGACGACACCGGAAACCTTGCCGAAGAGGCGATGGAGCGGGTGTTCGCGGTGCTCGACCGCTACCGCGCGGCGATCGACGCCCACGGGGCGACGGCGAGCCGAGCTGTGCTGACCAGCGCGGTACGCGACGCGGCCAACGGGGCGCAGTTCACCGACGTCGTCTGCGACCGCTACGGCCTGGACGCGCGCACGATCGCCGGCGAGGAGGAGGCGCGGCTGACCTTCCTGGGCGCCACGAGCGAGCGAGCGTCGGGCGACGGCACCCCGCTGGTGGTCATCGACATCGGGGGCGGCTCGACCGAGCTGGTCGTCGGCGCCGACGGCACGGTGGAGTCCTTCGTCTCGCTGCAGGCCGGCGTGGTGCGCCAGAGCGAGCGTCACCTGCACTGCGACCCGCCCGCGTCCGAGGAGCTGCAGGCGCTGACCGCGGAGGTGCGGGAGGTGCTGGCCGGCGCGGTGCCCGCGCAGCGGCGCGAGCGGGTGCGGGCGGCCATCGCGGTGGCGGGCACGGCGACCTCATGCGCCGCCATCGAGCTGGAGCTCGACCCCTACGACCCCGAGCGCGTCCACGGCCACCAGCTCCAGGAGGGCACGTGTGAGCTGCTGCTGGCGCAGCTGGCGACGATGACCGAGGAGGAGCGGCGCGGCGTGGTCGGCCTCCAGCCCGACCGCGCGCCGACCATCGTCGCCGGCGTCGTGATGCTGCTGGAGTGCATGCGGGCGTTCGGCCTCGACCACGTCGAGGTCAGCGAGCACGACCTCCTGCGCGGCGCGGCGCTGGATCTGAGCGGTGCCGCCGCCTGAGGCGGGCCCCCAGGCGGTCTCCCTGGACGAATATCCCATTGAGCGAGCGCGATGACGATTCGATACTACTCACGCATAGGTCGGGCGCATGCCGATTCCCAAGCGGCGCCTCATCCCGCCGCCCGGCCACTACATAAAGGTCCTGTAGGGCAAGTACCCCTGCCCGTCCCGACGGGGCCGAATGATCAAGCGAGGAAGCCGCCTCTCCCAGGGCGGCTTCCTTGTGTTCGGACCCCGGTTGCGGCTCACGCCAGGTTCGACCGCCGCGGGTAGGCGACCGACGGGTCCGTGAGCACGTTGACCAGCGCGGGCCGCCCGGCGCTGAACGCGCGGTCCAGCGCGCCGCGCAGCTCCCCGGGCTCGCGCACCAGCTCGCCGTGGCCGCCCAGCGCCTCGACGACGGTGTCGTAGCGCGTCTCGGGGGTCAGCTCGGCGGCCACCGAGTAGCCGTAGAGCGACTCCATCGGGTGCTTCTCCAGCCCCCAGATGCCGTTGTTGCCCATCACGCCCACGACGTCGACCCCGTGGCGGGCCAGCGTGTCGAACTCCATCCCGCTGAAGCCGAAGGCGCCGTCGCCCAGAAGCAGGACGACCTGGCGGTCGGGGTGGGCGAGCTTGGCGGCCAGGGCGTAACCGGGGCCCGCGCCCAGGCAACCGAACGGCCCGGGATCGAGCCAGCAGCCCGGCTCGTAGGAGTCGACCACCCGTCCCGCGTAGGAGACGAAGTCGCCGCCGTCGCCGATGAGGATCGCGTCGCGGTCCAGCACCTCGGCAAGGCCGGCGTAGAGACGCATCGGGTGCAGGGGGGAGCGGTCGTCGGTGAGCTCCTCGCGCTCGGCGGCCCGCTTGACGTCCTCCTCCTCGCGCAGCTCGGCGATCCAGGCGCCGCGGTCCGGGCCGCCGCTCGCGCCCTCGCGCAGCGCCTCGAGCGTCGGGCCGATGGCGCCGTAGAGCTCGGCGGCGACCTCGCGCGGGTGGGCGCGCTCCGGTTCGCAGCGATCGAGCACGACGATCTCGGTCTCCTCGCCGAACGAGCCACCGAAGCCCAGGCGGAAGTCCATGGGCACCCCGATGACCAGGGCGAGGTCGGCGCCCTCGAGCCCCGTGGAGCGCGCGCGGGAGAAGTACAGCTCGTGGTCGGCGGGGACGCACCCGCGGGCCAGCCCGTTGAGGAACACCGGAATGCGCAGCTCCTCGGCCAGCGCGCGCAGCGCGGCCTCACCGTGGCCCCAGTAGAGGTTGGTGCCGGCCATGATCACCGGGCGCTCGGCCTCGCTGAGCAGGGCCAGCGCCCGCTCGACCTGCGCGGTGTCAGGCGCGATCCCCGCGCCGCGCTCGGGCGGATCGAGCGCTTCGTCGCTCAGCGTGCCCTCGGCGAAGACGTGGTCCAGGGGAAGGTCGACGAAGGCCGGTCCGCTGGGCGGCGCCTGGGCGGCGGCCATCGCGTCGTCGATCAGGCCCGGCAGCTCGTCCACCGACTGGGCGGTTGTGGCCAGCCGGGTAAGGGGACGCACGAACGGGATGTGGTCGATCTCCTGCAGCGATCCCATGCCCCAGCGCATCGCGGGCGCGCGGCCGCCCAGGACGAGCATGGGCGACTGGTTGGCCTGCGCGGAGGCCAGCGCGCTCATGCCGTTGGTCACCCCTGGCCCGGCCGTCAGCGCGGCGACGCCGGGCCGGCGGGTGACCTTTGCCCAGCCCTCGGCGGCGAAGGCCGCGGCCTGCTCATGACGGACATCGACGATGTCGATGCCCTCCTCGCGACAGCCGTCGTAGAGCGAGAAGAGGTGGCCGCCCGAGAGCGTGAAGAGCTTGGTGACGCCGTGGGCGCGCAGCCGGCGGGCGATGAGCCGCCCCCCGTGGACGGCGCCCGGCTCGGTCTGGATGGACATGGCGGAACCCTAGCGCGAACGTGCTCGTTCAGCGGGCAAGGGGGACGCACACCTCACCCGCCCCGCGTGAGCGCGCCTCACCCGGCGTGAGCGCCGGAGCTCGCGCCCAGCGTTGCGGTCACCCGCGCACGCGCGGTCGCTTCGCGCGCACCCACGCGGCCGCGCGGGCCACACCCTTCGTGGGCTCGCCGTCGCCCTTCCGCGGGGGCCTCTCGGGCCGCGCGCCGTCCGCCGCCGCCACCGCCAGGCGCTCGCTCACGGCCTCCAGCGTCTGGGCTGTTGGTGTCCACAGTCGCTGGGGCCGCGCCTTGCCGCGCAGCGCGACGCTCATGGGTGGATCATCCCTGTGCGGCGCGCCGGCCGCCAGGCTGGCTCAGGCGGGGATGCGCCCGGGCGACCCGGCGGGCCAGTGAGCGGCGGCCGCGGCGTCGGCCACGCGCTCCTCCCCGCAGAACAGCCGGCCGGCCACCTCGACCACCGGCAGGCGGTCGGCGCCACGCGCCCGCAGGGCACGCCCCGCCATGGTCAGGGGGATGTCGCGGGCGGGGTCGGCCGCGGCGCGCAGGCACTCGGCCAGGGAGAGCCCGGCGGCGGCCGCAGCCTCGGCCAGGCACTCGGGGTCGTCCAGCGCGAAGCCTCCGCAGAAGACCAGGCGGGTGGCGGCGAGGACGAACGGACCGCCACGCCCCTGCTGGGCGGCCAGGGAGGCGGCGCGCATCGCGGGGATGGCCGCAGCGCCCGGCTCGGCGACCGGCGAGGCGAGGGGCAGGCCCAGCGCTGCGGCTCGGCGCCGGGCGCGCCCGGCGTCAGCGGCGCCGCGGCGTGGGTGAGGCGTCAGGACCGGCTGCCAGTCGAGGTCGCCGAAGAGCCGGTCGACGCGTTCGGCGGCCAAATAGGTGTCGGGCGACGCGAGGTCGAAGGCGAAACGGGCGCGCGGCCGCGGAGCGGACGGTGGCAGGGGCGCGCGGGGGGCGCCGAGCGCCCGCCGGCGCCCCTGGGCGCGGCGACGGTCCTCCATGGAGATGACGACGCCCACGGAAGCGGTAACGCAGTCGGCGGCGCAGACTTGCCCGAAGCGGGCCAGCCAAAAGAACGGGGTGACCCAGACGCCACCCCGCCACAAACCGGAGTACAGTCTCCTGACCGTGCCGTCGCCGCCACCGCCCAAGCGCCACCCCTACGACCAGTGGGCGCCAGACGCGCGCGCTCTCGATCTCGTGGGCGACAAGTGGACGCTGCTCATCGTACGCGACCTCTCCGGCGGCCCGCGGCGCTTCGTCGAGCTGCAGCGGGTGCTGCCCGGCATCTCCACCGAGCAGCTTCGCTCGCGGCTGAACCGCATGGTGGCCGACGGCCTGCTCACCCGCCGGCGCTACCGCGAGGTTCCGCCTCGTGTCGACTACGAGCTGACGCCCCGCGCACGCGAACTGCTGCCCGTCGTCGGGGAACTGGCGCGCTGGGGCCTGGTCTGGGCTTGGGGCGCACCGCGGCCCGGGGAGCGCATCGACGTCGGCGCGATCTTCCGCGCCGCGCCCGGGCTCGTGCACATGGCCGGGCGCAGCGCGACGGTCGAGCTGACCGTCGCGCTGCCCGACGGGCGCGAGGCCGTGTCCACGCTGACGGGCGAGGGCAACGCCGTACGCCTCACCGAGGCGCCGGCGTCCGCCCCCGACGCGCGCGTCGCGGGAACCCAGGAAGCGTGGATATCCGCCCTGGGCCCCGCTGCCGACCGCGCGGGCCTGGTCGTCGAGGGCGACACCGCGCTGGCCGCCTCACTGCTCGACGAGCTGGCCTGCGCGCCCGCCGCCGAGCGCGCGATCGCCTAAAGGCGCAACGACCGGCCCGCCAGAGGTATCCTGGCGGAGATCATGCTCTCGCCCCACCGCGCCCCCGCGTGATCCACCTCGCCCACGCCAGCCACTGGCTCGCCCAGGTCGCCTACGTCGCCCCTGTGGTGGTGCTGCTCATAGCGCTGGGCATCACGACACTTCGCGACCGGCGCCGCGAGCGCCGCGGCGAGGGACCGCCTTCTGCCGGCCCGCCGGCCTCCTCCGCCGAGCCGCCGCCGGCCTGAGCGGCTACCGGCGTGCCGACCGCCCGATCGCTCTAAAGTCTGCGCGGCGTAGACCCGATAACCGGATGGTCGGTTCGTATCGGTCTACCTCCCCAGCCTCGGAAAGGACTCACCGTCTTGCGTCGCTTCCTCGTTACCGCAGTGGCGCTCGCAGCGCTCCTCGTGCTGCCTTCTGTCGCCTCCGCCAAGGTCAACATCGCCGTCGGGATCGGCGATCAGAGCCCCGCCATGTTCGCCCATCCGACCTGGCAGGACCTCAACGTGCGCCAGACGCGCTACTTCATCCACTGGGATGCGATCGACAAGCCGGCTGAGCTCAAGAAGGCCGACGACTTCGTCTTCGCCGCGCTGGGCAACCGCCAGCGCGTGCTGCTGCACATCTCCACCAACGACCTCGCGCCGGGCAAGGCCAAGCTGCCCTCGGCGCGCGCCTACCGCCAGAAGGTCAAGGCGCTCTACATGCGCTACCGGCCGCTGGGCGTGAAGGACTGGGGCGTCTGGAACGAGGCCAACCACAAGACGCAGCCGACCTACCGCAGCGCGCGGCGCGCCGCGACCTTCGCCAAGGAGATGCGCAAGTTCTGCCGGGGCTGCAACATGGTGGCGCTGGACATCCTCGACCAGAAGAGCTCCAAGAGCCCGCGGTCGAAGATGAACTACGACAACTACATGCGCGAGTGGTTCCGCTGGGCCGGGCCGGCCGGGCGTTCCAAGAACCTGATCATCGGCATCCACAACTACTCCGAGGTCAACCGCGGCCGCACGGCGACCACGGGCCGGATCATCCGCCTGGCCAAGAACCGCAACAGCAAGGCGAAGTTCTGGTACACGGAGACCGGCGCCCTGGCCGGCTTCGGCAGGAGCTTCCCGTGCGATCCCAACAGCCCGTCCTCGATGGCCGCGGCCGAGACGCGCCAGGCCAAGTCGATCAACCACATGTTCCGCCTGGCCAAGAAGTACCGCCGCGACATCAAGCGCCTGTACTCCTACAACTGGACCGGAACGAACTGCACCAACCGCTTTGACGCCGGGCTCATCCGCCTCGACGGCTCCGATCGCCCGGCGCTGCGCAGCTTCGGGGCGCGACTGCGGGAGTACCGCCGGTAGCCGGGGCAGCGCTTCGCCATGTCGATTGCGGGTGCGCCACACTGGGGGGCACCCGCCCGGGTGGTGCAATCGGTCGACACACGCGGTCTTAAAAACCGCTGCCCGAAAGGGCGTGCGGGTTCGAATCCCGCCCCGGGCATCACGATCGAACGTTTCGCCGCGCGCGGGGCGCGCGCCCGCAACCTCTAGCATTCTCAAGCGTTCCTAAGGGGACGGGGGACCGTGGTGGTCCCCCGTGCTCACTCGCGTATGGAAGCCTCCGCCCTACAGCACTCCGGTTCCCTCGGCCTCCGTGGCCCGACGCCGCTGCTGCGCCTGCAGTCCGACGAGCGGCTGGTCGCGCTCGCGCGCAGGGGCAACCACGCTGCGTTCGAGGCGCTCGTGGGGCGCTACCAGGCGCGGCTGCTGTCCTTCTGTCGCCACATGCTGTCCTCGCGCGAGGATGCCGAGGACGTGCTGCAGGAGGTCTTCGCCGCCTCGTTCAACGCGATGCTGGCCGATGACCGGCCCATCAACGTGCGCCCGTGGCTCTACCGCATCGCCCGCAACCGGTCGCTCAACCACCTGCGCCGCCACCAGGCCATCGGGCAGGACTCGATGGACGTCCACCTGGCCGACCACGGCACGACCACGGCCGACCGGGTCCAGCGCCGCGAGGACTTCCGCCAGCTCGTCGCCGACGTTCAGGAGCTGCCCGAGACGCAGCGCACGGCCCTGCTGCTGCGCGAGATCGACGCGCTGAGCTATGAGCAGATCGCCGAGGCCATGGAGACCACCGTGCCCTCGGTGAAGTCGCTGCTCGTGCGCGCACGGGTGTCGCTGGCCGAGGCCTCCGAGGCGCGAAAGCTCACCTGCGAGGAGGTGCGCGACGAGCTGGGCGAGGTCTCCGAGGGCCTGCGCCGGGTCACCCCGCCGGTACGCCGCCATGCGCGCCAGTGCGAGCGCTGCGCGACCTTCCGCAAGCAGCTTCGCTGCACCAATCGCCAGCTCGCCGTGCTGGTGCCGGTGGCGCCGTTGCTGTTCTTCAAGAAGTTCTTCCTGGCTCACCTGGGGACCACGGCCAGCGCCGGCGGCGCCACGGCGGCCGGCGGCGTGGTGGCCTCCACCGCGGCCGCGGGCGGCGCCGGCTCGCTGAGTGCGGGCATCGGCGCGATCGCCTCCAAGACCGTGGCCGCCCTGGCCGCGGCGGCCATCGTCACCACGGGCGCCGTCGAGGTCAAGCAGGTGCGCAGCGAACGCGACGGCGGTGCCCAGGCCGCCACCGAGCCGCGCGCCCCCTCCCCTCCCCCCGGGCCCGCAGCCGCACCACCGCCGGCCGCTGCGCCGATCGCGGTGGTCGACGAGACCCAGAAGCGTGAGCGCCCGCGAGGGGCGGCGCTGGCAGCGCGCGACGAACGGCCGGCCAGCCGGGAGGAGCCGCGCGGGGAGCCCGACCCGGCCCGCAACGACGTCGAGGAGCCGGCCACCGCGGCCGTCGAGACGCCCGACCCGGCCCCCGCCCCGCCGAGCGAGCCGACGCAGCCCCCCGTTCCCACCAAGCCGGCCGACGGAGACAGCGCCACGGGCGGTCAGACCTCGACCAAGCCGCCGGACGGCGCCTCCTCGCCCGAGTCGTCGTCCGACGGCGAGCCGGCCCAGCAGCAGGACGCCGGCGGGCCGGTGCGCGGAAGCGGCTCGAGCAACGACGCGAAGGACGGCTCCGCGGCGGACGGTGACCCAGAGCCCATCGTCCGCACCGCCCGCACCGTCATCTCGCCCTAGCGCGCTCAGGCGACCCGGTCGCCCGGCTGCGCACCGGGGTCGGGACGCAGCAGCGCCACCGGATGCTCGGCCGACGTGGCGCCGAGCACCAGCACCTCCGAGCGCATCGGCCCCACCTGCCGCGGGGGCACGTTGACCAGGGCTACGACCAGCGTCCCCTCCAGCTCCTCGCGAGCGTAGTTGGTGACCTGCGCCGAGGAGCTCCGCACGCCCAGTTGCGGCCCCAGGTCGATGGTCAGCTTCCACGCGGGCCGACGGGCCTGGGGAAAGTCCTCCACCGCCACCACGCGCCCGACGCGCAGGTCGACGGCCTCGAAGTCGGCGAAGTCGATCACGCCGGGTGCTATTCGGGCGCCTCGGTCACACGCTCGGTGCCCAAGCGAAACGAGCGGAAGGGCAGCCGGATGGCCCCGACGTCGCCGATACTCTCGGCGTTGGGCGTGCCTGAGACCGGCGTGGCGCGCATCTCGAGCTGAGCGCCCGCGCGCTGCCCGGGCACCTCGGGCACCAGGAAGACGTCGCGGGCGTACACCGTGCGCTCGCCCAGGTCGTACTGGAACACGACCTCGTAGCCGGGGACGAAGTTCACGCGCGTGCGGCCCTCCTCGACCAGCTCGAAGCCCTCAAGACGGTCTCGCAGCTCGCGAACGTGAAAGGTGGCGAGGAGGGGCAGAACGCCCCCGGCAGGGCCCTCGTAGGGCGGCAGGGTCAGCTCGCGCACGGCGAGGGAGCTGACGAACAGCCCGTCCTCGCGCACCCGCTCGAGGTCCAGCGCCGCGTCGCCCTGAACGCGCTCGAACTCCTCGCCGTAGGTGAGGTTGAACGCGAAGGGCTCCTCGACCACCACCCAGGTCTCCCCCGCGGTCGCGCCCAGCGTGGCCCACCAGACAACCAGGCCGGCCAGGGCGAGGACTGCAGCCACCAGCACGACCCGGACGGCGCGCGGCAGACGGCGCAGCAGGTCGGGGCCGCTGGGCCCGAACCCGAGCTTGACGAGCGTCGACACTATGGCCCCGGCTCGACGCCCGCCGCGAGCGTGCCCGCCCGCGCTCCGTCCACCTCGAGGGCGTAGCGGCCCTCCCGCTGGCCCGTGACATCGAGGCTGGCGCTGCCCCCGGGCGAGACGGTGAGCTGGACCGGCGGATCGATGAGCAGATCGATGCGGTGGGCCTCGTCGTCGCTTGAGCGCACCTCGAGGCGGAGGCCCAGGAACTCCGGGACGCTGATGGTCGAGGGCTCGAGCATGTCGTCGGGGCCCAGCTCGAAGACCACGGGCACCCTGTTGCCCTCGTCGCCCGCCCCACCGCCGCCCGGTACGTCCTCCCCGCCGCCGGGTCCGTCGGCCTCGTCGTCGGGTGGGCCGGGCTCGGGCTCGGGCTCCTCCTGTGTCGCAGCGGGCGGCGCGGGGCCGGTGTCGGGCGTCGGAGCCTCATCGGGGACGACCTGCGGCCCCGCTGCGCTCTCGTCCTCCCCCCCGCCGCCGCAGGCCGCCAGGGCCAGCACGGTCAGGAGCGCCGCGACCTGCGCCCGGCGCCTCACGAGCCGATCGAGAAC
>JBBJOB010000068.1:0-9472 GCA_037721455.1 Solirubrobacteraceae bacterium
CACATCGGCGCCGCCAGGGCGGTGGCCTCGAAGCGCCGTGACCGCGGGCTTGGCATCGCCGCTCGGTCACCGGCCGAAGTTGAGCGAGTCGAGCGGGTAGGCGTCCAGGGCGGTGCGTTCCTCGCCCTCTCCCTCGTCGGCGTAGCGCGTGGTGGCGATCCACAGCGGCTGCTCGCGATCGAAGTCATCCGCGGCGACGCCGGTGACCAACGTGCCCTCCTCGCCCAGCGGGTCGGGCGCAGCGGTCTCGTCACGGTCGATCTCGTCCGCGGTCACGCGGGCGCGCAGCAGCTTCGGGGAGGTGGGATCTCCGACGGGAGGGTCGTAGTGACGGGTGAAGCCCCAGTAGACGTCGTCGGCCCGCCAGGACGGCGGCGTGATCGTCACCGCCGCCTCGCCGCTGCGGCTGTCGAACACGGTGCGAAACGGCCGGTTGCTCGGCTTGACCTGTACCGAGACCTCCTCTGTCCCGCCTGCAGACACGGGCTCAAAGCGCGAGGTGGACAGCGCCAGGCCACGCGCGGAGAGGTCCGCGCCGGTGACCGTCTGGTCGGCGCGCAGCGCCTTGACCGGCCGCGACCGCGCACCGCCGCGGCGGGCGATCAGGCGGTAGCTGCCGCCGGATTCGTCGGCGCGATCGCGCTGGAAGCCCAGGACGCCGTGATGCAGCGTCGGCATGGTCTCGGAGTGACCTGGGGCGTGCACGCCGGGCACCAGGCGCTCCCGACCTGTGTCGACCGAAAGCTCGTAGATGCGACAGACGCTGGTGCAACGCGAGTACAGCGCGACGGTCTCGTTGTCGGCGGTGTGGCTCATGTCCACGTCGAAGGGCCCGCCGGAGCGAGGGACATCCAGGCGGCGCAGCGCGCCGCTGCGGTCGCGCTGGTGCAGCGACCACCGCCCGTCGGGATCGAGCTGGGAGTACACCAGCACGCCGTCGGCGCTCGACGGGCCGGCGATCGGCCCGGTGATCGGATCGGCGGCCGCGGGTGCGGCACCGGAGGTGGCCGCGATCGCGGCGAGGCCCGCGGCGAGGGCGAGGGGAACGGTGCGCATGGACCGACTCTCCTCCACCACCGAGGCCATGTGCAGCCCACCTTGGTGTCGCTCTGCGACACCTGGGGTGCGGTCTCCGCATCGTCGAGACGCGACGCGTGGCGTTGCAGCGGGGCGCTGCCAGCGTCCGTCCGGGTCCTCCACGGTGAAGAGGCCGCCCGGCACCTTGGCGCAGCGGGCTCGCCTCGGCGCCGCGGCGGACGGACATCCCCGGTTGACAGCGCTTCGACGCGCGTGAGACCTTTCCTGGCTCCCGGAGGAGAGGAGCCCCGTGCAGGTACCCGCCCCGTTCGAGTACGAGCGCGCGACGAGCGTCGATGACGCGATCGCGCGGCTGGAGAGGCACGGCCCAGAGGCGCGCGTGATCGCCGGCGGGCACAGCCTGCTGCCGATGATGAAGCTGCGCATCGCGGCGCCCGAGCACCTCGTCGACATCAACGACCTAGACGACCTCGCCTACATCCGGGAGGAGGGGGAGGAGATACGGATCGGGGCGCTGACCCGCCACCGCGAGCTCATGGCCTCCGACCTGCTGGCCGACCGCTTCCCGATCTTCGCCGAGGCCGAGCGCACGATCGCCGACCCGGTGGTGCGCAACCGCGGGACCCTCGGCGGCTCGCTGTGCCAGGGCGACCCGGCCGAGGACCTGTCGGCGGTCTGCTCCGCACTCGGCGCCACGGTGGTCATCCGCGGCAGCGGCGGCGAGCGGACGGTGGACATCCACGACTTCCACCTCGGCCCCTACGAGACGGCGGTCGGCGACGCGGAGATGCTCGTCGAGGTGCGCATCCCGGTGCGTCCCGGCGCCGGGAGCGCCTCGGTCAAGGTCGAGCGCCGGGCGGGGGACTGGGCCATCGTGGGCGCCGCGACCGCGCTGTGGCTGGACGGGGGGCAGATCGCCGACGCGGGCGTCGTCCTGAGTGCCGTCGGCCCCACCACCCTGCGCGTCCCCCGCGCGGAGGAGGAGCTCAGGGGCCAGTCGCCCACCGACGAGCTCTTCGACCGCGCCGCCGCCATCGCCTCGGAGGACTGCGACCCCAGCGGCGACCAGCGCGGCCCCTCCGATTACAAGCGCCATCTCGCCGGCGAGCTCACACGACGCGCGCTGCGCCGCTCCGCGGCCCGCGCCCTCGGACAGGAGGTCTGATCGCGATGCAGGTCACCCTGACGGTCAACGGCGCGGAGGTCTCACGGGAGGTCGAGCCGCGCCTGCTGCTCGTGCACTTCCTGCGCGACACCCCGGGGCTCACCGGCACCCACTGGGGCTGTGACACCTCCAACTGCGGCGCGTGCGTCGTGTTGATCGACGGCGAGCCCGTCAAGTCGTGCACCACGCTGGCGGCGATGACCGAGGGCCACGAGGTCCACACGGTCGAGGGGATGGAGCAGGGCGGCGAGCTCGACCCCGTCCAGGCGGGCTTCATGGCCGAGCACGGCCTGCAGTGCGGCTTCTGCACGCCGGGGATGATGCTCACGGCGCGCGCGCTGCTGGACGCAAACCCCGACCCGACCGACACCGAGATCCGCGAGGCGATCTCCGGCCAGATCTGCCGGTGCACCGGCTATACGAACATCGTCAAGGCGATCCGCTGGGCGGCCGACCACCCGGCCGCCGCCCCGGTGGGAGAGGAAAGCTGATCATGGCCACCGTCGAGAGTCCCCAGGAACGCCCCATCGGCTACGGCCGCCTGACCCGCAAGGAGGACCCGCGCTTCATCCGCGGCAAGGGCACCTACGTCGACGACGTCGTCCTGCCCGGCATGCTTCACGGCGCGATCCTGCGCAGCCCGTTGGCCCACGCGCGCATCGTGTCCATCGACACCTCCGCGGCCCTCGCCCACCCCAAGGTGCACGCCGTCGTCACCGGCAAGGACCTCGAGGGCCTGGGCCTGCACTGGATGCCGACGATGTCGGCCGACACCCAGGCCGTCCTGGCCACCGACAAGGTGCGCTTCCAGGGCCAGGAGGTCGCCTTCGTCATCGCCGACGACCACTACTCGGCGCGCGACGGCGTCGAGCTGATCGACGTGGAGTACGAGGAGCTCCCCGTCGTGGTCGACGCGCGCAAGGCGCTGGACGCCGATGCGCCGGTCATCCGCGACGACAAGGAGGGCAAGGCCGACAACCACATCTTCGACTGGGAGGCCGGCGACAGCGCCGAGACCGAAGCGGTGTTCGCCGACGCCGACGTCGTGGTCGAGCGCGACATGATCTACCCGCGCTGCCACCCGGCGCCGCTGGAGACCTGCGGCTCGGTGGCCGACATGAACCCGGTCACCGGCAAGCTCACGCTGTGGACGACCTCCCAGGCGCCCCACGCCCACCGCACGGTCTACGCGATGGTGGCCGGGCTGCCCGAGCACAAGATCCAGGTCATCTCGCCCGACATCGGCGGCGGCTTCGGCAACAAGGTGCCGATCTATCCCGGCTACGTGTGCTCGATCGTCGGCTCGATCGTCACCGGCAAGCCCATCAAGTGGATGGAGGACCGCTCGGAGAACCTCATGTCCACCGGGTTCGCGCGCGACTACATCATGCACGGGGAGATCGCGGCCAAGGACGGGAAGATCACCGGCTTGCGCGTGGACGTGATCGCCGACCATGGCGCGTTCAACGCCACGGCGCAGCCGACCAAGTACCCGGCCGGGTTCTTCCACATCTTCACCGGCTCCTACGACCTCCAGGCCGCCCACTGCAAGGTCAAGGGCGTCTACACCAACAAGGCTCCGGGCGGCGTGGCCTACCGCTGCTCGTTCAGGGTCACCGAGGCGGCCTACCTGGTCGAGCGGATGGTCGACGCGCTGGCCATGGAGATGGAGGTCGACCCGGCGCAGCTTCGCCTGGACAGCTTCATCGCCCCGGAGCAGTTCCCCTACGAGAACAAGACAGGCTGGACCTACGACTCCGGCGAGTACGAGACGGCGATGCGCATGGCCATGGAGATGGCCGGCTACGACGAGCTGCGCCGCGAGCAGGCCGAGAAGCGCGCGCGGGGCGAGCTGATGGGCATCGGCATCTCGTTCTTCACCGAGACGGTGGGCGCCGGGCCGCGCAAGGACATGGACATCCTGGGCCTGGGGATGAGCGACGGCGCCGACCTGCGCGTGCACCCCACGGGCAAGGCGGTGCTGGGCATCAGCGTGCAGACCCAGGGTCAGGGCCACGAGACGACCTTCGCGCAGATCGTCGCCGAGGAGCTGGGGATCCCGCCCGAGGACATCGACGTGGTCCACGGCGACACCGACCGCACCCCGTTCGGGCTGGGCACCTACGGCAGTCGCTCGACGCCGGTCTCCGGCGCCGCCGCGGCGACGGTGGCGCGCAAGGTGCGCGAGAAGGCCAAGCTGATCGCGGCCGGGATGCTGGAGGCCTCGCCGGCCGACCTGGAGTGGGAGAAGGGCCGGTGGTTCGTCAAGGGCGACCCCGAGCAGGGCAAGACCATCCAGGAGATCGCGCTGGGCGCCCACGGCACGGCGATGCCCGACGAGCTCGAGGGCGCGCTCGACGCGACGTGCAACTACAACCCGCCCAACCTGACCTTCCCGTTCGGGGCCTACATCTGCGTGGTGGACGTCGATCCGGGCACCGCGCAGGTGACGGTGCGCCGCTTCATCGCCGTGGACGACTGCGGCGTGCGGATCAACCCGATGATCGTCGACGGGCAGATCCACGGCGGGCTCGCGGAGGGCGTTGGCATCGCGCTGATGGAGCTGATCGCCTTCGACGAGCAGGGCAACTGCCTGGGCAGCTCGTTCATGGACTACCTGATCCCCACCGCGCTGGAGGTCCCCGACTGGGAGCTGGGTGCCACGGTGACCCCATCGCCCCACCACCCGATCGGGGCCAAGGGCGTCGGCGAGTCGCCGACGGTCGGGTCGCCCCCGGCCATCGTCAACGCGGTCATCGACGCCCTGCACGAGACCCATGGCGTGACGCACATCGACATGCCGATGACCCCGGCGCGGGTGTGGGCGGCGATGCAGGGCAGGCCCGAGCCCCCGCAGTGATCGCCGACGAGCTGACCCGGCGGGCCGCCGCCCTCAAGGCGGAGGGAGAGCAGTTCGTCGTGGCCACCGTCGTGCGCGCCCAGCGCCCGACCAGCGTGCGCGCCGGGGACGCCGCGCTGGTCCTGGGCGACGGGACCATCGAGGGGTTCGTCGGCGGCACGTGCGCGCAGCAGAGCGTGCGCCTGCACGCGCTGCGCGCGCTGGAGACCGGGGAGGGGCTGCTGCTGCGCATCCTCCCCGGCGACGGCGAGGCGCCCGCCGACGAGGGCGCGGTCACGGTGACCAACCCGTGTCTCTCGGGTGGGGCGCTGGAGGTCTTCCTCGACCCCGTCCCCGCGCCGCCGCGGGTCCTGGTGGTCGGGGAGACCCCGATCGCCCGCGCGCTGGCGCGGCTGGGCGGCGAGCTGGATCTCGACGTGGTCGACGGCGCCTGCGAGCCGCGGGAGGGCGACCTCGCGCTGGTGGTCGCCGCGCACGGCCGCGCGGAGCTGGGCGCGCTGCGCGGTGCGCTGGAGGTCGGGCTTCCTTATGTCGGCCTGGTGGCCAGCCGCCGGCGGGGCGCGGCGGTGGCCGACGAGCTGCGCGCGGCCGGCGTGGCCGAGGAGCGCGTGGCGGCGCTCGACACGCCCGCCGGCCTGGACCTCGGCGCGCGGACGCCGGGGGAGATCGCGCTGTCGATCCTCGCGCGGATCGTCGCGGTGCGCCGCGCCGGGGCCGATCACGGCATCGAGTGTCGAGTTGTTGGTCATATGGACCAACAAGTCGACACTCGACGTGCGGAGGGCGCGGTCGCCACGGCGGTCGACCCGGTGTGCGGCATGACCGTGGCGGTGACCGACGACACGCCGCGGGTCGAGCACGGCGGGCGGCTCGTGCACTTCTGCTGCGAGGGATGCGCCGCGACGTTCGCGCCCGACCCGGCCCGGTTCGTCGGCGTTGGCTGAACCGCGGTTCCTCACCGGCCTCGTCCTGGCCGCCGGCGGCTCGCGCCGCCTGGGGCGCCCCAAGCAGCTCCTGCCTTACCGCGACTCCACGCTGCTGGGTCACGTGCTGGACACCGCGCGCGCCTGCGCCTTCGACCAGCTCGTGGTGCCCATCGGCGGTCACGCCGACGACGTGCGCGCGGCGGTGGACCTCGCCGGCACCGACGTGGTGGTCAACGAGCGCTACGGCGAGGGCTGCTCGTCGTCGATCGCCGCGGCGCTGGGCGCCGTCGACGCGCGCTGCACCGTGCTCGCGCTGCTGCTGGGCGACCAGCCCGGCGTGAGAACGGAGACCGTGCGCGCCCTGCTGGCCGGCCGCGGCGACGCGCCGCTGGCCGTCTGCCGCTACGACGACGGCCGCGGCCACCCGCTGGCCTTCGCCCGCGAGACCTTCGCCGATCTGGCGGCGCTGCACGGCGACAAGGGGGTCTGGAGGCTCCTGGACCGCCGCGCCGGCGACGTCGTCGAGGTGGCGGTCCCCGGCCCGATCCCCCGTGACGTGGACACCGCCGCGGACTACGAGGCCGTCGTCGCACAGGCTGGCGGATGACGTCCGAAGCGTCGCGGGACGGGGACGCGGCGGAGGGCGACCTCGCCGAGCTGGTCCCCGACGTCGAGGCGATGGCCGCGCGCCTGGAGGGCGCGGGCTACCTCACCGACGAGGGCCTGGCCACGGCGATGTTCCTCAGCCTGCGCCTGCCCCAGCCGCTGCTGCTGGAGGGCGAGGCCGGGGTGGGCAAGACCGAGGCGGCCAAGGCCCTGGCCGCCGCCCTGGACACCCCGCTGATCCGCCTGCAGTGCTACGAGGGCATCGACGCGGCCGAGGCGCTGTACGAGTGGAACTATCCGCGCCAGCTCCTGCGCATCCGCCTGGCCGAGGCGGGCGGCGAGGAGATCGGCGAGGAAGGGCTCTTCGCGCCCGAGTACCTCATCCGCCGCCCGCTGCTGCGTGCGCTCGAGCACCCCGGGCCACGCCCCGCGGTCCTGCTGGTCGACGAGCTCGATCGCGCCGACGACGACTTCGAGGCCTTCCTCTTCGAGCTGCTGGGCGAGAGCACGGTGACCGTCCCCGAGATCGGCACGATCGCCGCAACCCACCCGCCCGCGGTGGTCTTGACCTCCAACCGCACGCGCGACCTCCACGACGCCCTCAAGCGCCGCTGCCTCTACCACTGGATCGACTACCCCAGCCCCCAGCGAGAGGTGGAGATCGTGCGCCGGCGCGTGCCCTGGGCGTCCCAGCGCCTGGCCGTCGAGGTCGCCGGGACGCTGGAGCGCCTGCGGGCCGGCGACGTGCAGAAGCCGCCGGGGATCGCCGAGGCCATCGACTGGGTCTCGGCCCTCGACCTTCTGGGCATCGACCGCCTCGACGCCGCCGCGGCCGATCGCACCCTGGGCTCGGTCCTCAAGTACCGGGAGGACCAGGAGCTGGTGCGCGCCGAGGGCCTCGAGCGCCTGGTGGGCGCGCGCCGCGGTGGCTGAGGCGGGGGAGGACGCGCCGCCCGAGGGCGCCGAGCCTGCGCACGCGGGGAGCGGCGCGCTGGTGCTCGACGTCCCCGCCCTGGCCGCCGGGCTGGGTCACGCGCTGCACCGTGCCGGCCTGCCCGTCACCCCCGAGCGCTCGTCGCGCTTCGCGCTCGCGCTCACCCTCACGAACGGGGCGGGGACCCGCGCACGGCTGTACTGGACCGCGCGGGCGGTGTTCGTGTCCGGCCTGGGCCAGGTCGACACCTTCGACCGGGTCTTCGCCGCCGTCTTCGACGCGCGCGCCGACCCCGCCGACCAGCGGGGCGACAGCGCCCGGCAGCCCTCGGCGGCGCCCGACCGCCGCTCCCCGCCGCCCCAAGCCGCCGAGCCGGTCGAGACCCCCGACGGCGCCGCGCAGCCGCGCAGCGCCGCCGTGAGCGCGTCGCCGGGAGGGGAGTCGGCCCGGGACGCGCCGCGGCGCGAGGTGCCCCTCGCGCTGGCCGGCGACGAGGAGCGCCTGCGCGAGCGGAGTTTCGCCGTGCTGGAGCCCCACGAGCTCGCTCACCTGCGCCGGCTCATGGCACGCCTGGAGCTGGCCACCCCGCGAAGACGCTCGCGGCGCACGCAGCGCGCCCGCCACGGCGAGCGCCTGGACCTGCGCGCCACCCTGCGCTCGAGCCTGCGCACCGGCGGCGACCCCGTCCGCCACGCGCGCCGGCGCAGGCGCCCGCGGCCCCGCAACCTCGTGCTCCTGTGCGACATCTCGGGCTCCATGGAGCCCTACGCCCGCGCCTACCTGCAGCTCCTGCAGAGCGCGGCGGGCGGCGGCGCGCACGCGGAGGCCTTCGTGTTCGCCACCCGCCTCACCCGCCTGACGCGCGCGCTGCGAGGGCGCAACCCCGAGGCGGCGATCCAGCGCGCCGCGGCGGCCGCGCCGGACTGGTCGGGCGGCACCCGCATCGGGCCGGCCCTGGCGGCCTTCAACGACCGCTTCGGCCGCCGTGGGCTGGCCCGCGGCGCGGTGGTCGTGATCCTGTCCGACGGCTGGGAGCGCGGCGACCCCGCGCTCGTGGGCCGCGAGATGGAGCGCCTCGCGCGCCTGGCCCACCGGATCGTGTGGGTCAACCCGCGCGTGGTGGCGCGCGACTTCGCGCCGCTGGCCGGGGGCATGGCCGCCGCCCTGCCCCACTGCGACACGCTGCTCAGCGGCCACAGCCTCGCCGCGCTGGACGCGGTCGCCGACGCGATCGCCGCCGCGCGCACCCCGAGCCGCACATAGGGCCCGTCCCGGACGGACCCTTAGCCGCCCGCGGGCTCGCGCCGCCGTCGCTCACGTCGATCAGGGGGCAGCGCTACTCGTGCGCCGGCGTGCGGTTCCAGGGGCAAGGACAGCCACCCCCAGGAGGGACCACATGCTCAAGCACTGGAAGTACCTACTCGCCAGCTCGATGCTGCTGGCGATCTTCATCGCCACCGGCGCACTCGCCGCCGGCGAGGGCGACCCGCTCACCGGCGGGGAGCGCAACCCGGAAGCCAACCAGTCCCAGCAGCTCGGGGCCGAAACGGAGATCATCGGCTCGATCGCCGCCTCGACCGAGCAGACCGGCGGCTACGTGACCCGCCAGTCCAACACCCGTACCGGCGCGGACGCGGGCGGCGCTGCCATCTACGGCTGCCGCGCCCAGGCCGGCGGCAGCGCGGGGGGCAAGGAGGCGTGCCTGCGCGCGACCAACCAAGGCGGCGGCCTGGCCGTCGAGTTCGTCTCCACGACCGGGCCGGTCGGCCTGTTCCAGGTCGGCCCGGATCCCGCCCAGCCCGTCGACGTGGCACCGTTCACCACCAACGCCACGGCGGTCGCGACGGGCCTCAACGCCGACCGCGTCGACGGCCTCGAGGCGCAGCAGATAGAGAACCGCGCGGCGCGCCAGGCCAACCTCTTCGCGCGTGTCGCCGCCGACG
>JBBJOB010000069.1:0-9370 GCA_037721455.1 Solirubrobacteraceae bacterium
TCTGCTCGCCGTTGTAGAGCATGGGCGCCTCGTCCTTCTCGCCCTCGCCGATGACCACCAGTCCGTCCATGCGCACGGTCTCCAGGACGAGGCGCATGGCGTCCACGGCGGCCTTGTCGGCCAGCTCCTTCTCGCCCCGCCCCACCCACCGGGCGGCGGCCAGCGCGGCCCACTCGGTGACGCGCACCAGCTCGAGGGCGAGGTTGCGGTCGGGCCGCTCGTCGGACGCGGACCGCTGGTCCAGGTAGTGGTGCTCGATACCCATGAGACGGGGTTCTACAGCACGCCGGGCGGCTTGCGTCGCCGGCCGCTCTCGGCCGAGCGCAGGACGGAGCCGCCCATGGTCAGCAGCGTGCCGCAAAGCGCGAGGAGGTAGCCCCACCGGAGGCTGATCTCGCTCGCGGGCGAGCCCGGGCGATCGACCAGGCCGTTGAAGGCCACGAGGCCGAACGCGGCGATGGCCACCACCGCGGTCAGCTCGCCGCGCGCCCAGGACAGCTCGTGGTCGCGCAGGATGACGTAAGCCAGGATGAGCGGCGCGGCGGCCGCCGCGATCAGGACCCAGCGCAGGAGGGTGTGCACCTCCCAGCCGGAGAAGGGTCCGTCCATGGAGCCGGCCAGCACCGCGTTGGGGTTGTCGCTGAGCCCGTACCAGGGGAGGAAGAGGCCCACGAGCAGCAGCGTCCCGCCGAGCACAGCGACCAGCTCGGACGCGCTCAGGCGCTGCACGCTCATGCGGTGGCGACCCTATCGGGACCGCGGGTCACCGCACGCCCAGGGCCTGGGAGGCGTGGGTGCTCCACACGAAGCGCCAGGCGCCGGGACCGCGCCTGGTGGCCCGCGCCGCGAAGGCGCCTGAAGGGTCGGTCACCCGGACGGCGCCGGCCTCCTGCCACGCCTCGCCGCCGCGAGGCAGGAACTGCAGGCGCACGTCGGTGGGCAGTGCGCCC
Organism: Solirubrobacteraceae bacterium; assembly: GCA_037721455.1. Taxonomy (GTDB): domain Bacteria; phylum Actinomycetota; class Thermoleophilia; order Solirubrobacterales; family Solirubrobacteraceae; genus Siliceabacter. The sequence continues at coordinate 951 of JBBJOB010000069.1, forward strand.
GCGGCCGCTGCGGGGCGCACGAGGCCCCAGAGCTCCACGGGCTGTTCAACCCGGGCGCCGGGCGACACGACGAAGGGCAGGCGGAAGGCGTCGTAGAGGGGCTTGGGCGTGCCGTCGGCGAAGCGCAGGCCCGATTGCCAGGTGCGCCAGTAGGGCTTGGTGGCCTTGCGATGGGCGCGGTCGGGCTCGTCGTCGAGCATGAGAAACTGCGCGAGGGCGGCCACGCGCGGGTCGGCGCGGGTCTGGCGCTCGGCCTGCGACCACCAGCGCGCGCCGTCGCCGGGGTCGACGCCGCGAAAGGGATCGGGCGGGGTCTGCCAGCCGTACTCGGTGACCCAGATGGGCAGGCGCGCCGGCAGGCGCCCGGCGTGCCGTCCCGCGTCCAGGATGCGCGTGAGGCGTGCGAGGTCGGCCAGGGATACCTCGTCGCGGTTGGCCCGCCGCGTGTCGGGGGCGCTCATGATCGAGTAGGGATGGTGGGCGTAGCCGGTGACCGCCAGCGGGCCGCGGCGCGCGAAGTCACAGCCCGCGCGGCGGGAGGCGGCGCCGCGCAGGGGGCGCAGCCGGCGGTCCAGGCACAGCACCTCGCGCAGAAAGGCCGCCGGTGCGATGGTCTGCCTGCGCCCCCGCCGGTCGCCGTTGCCCAGCGGCGAGGTCTCGCCCAGCAGCAGCACGTCGGTGGCGGTGGTGTGGCCCGCGGCGGCCAGGCCGCTGAGCCCCGCCCGGGTGAGCCGGCGGTAGCGCGCGGGCGAGGCCGGGTGCCAGCGTCTCGCGCCGTCGCGCACCCACTGGGGCTGGAGGAAGGCGCCGTGGTTGGGCTCGTTCCAGACCGACCATGCGGAGACGCGGGGCAGCGGCCCGCCGCCCTGGTTCTCGTCGGGGTAGGTGCCGTCGTAGCGACGGCCGACCATCCGGGCGAAGTGGTGGAAGGCGGCGGGATCGGGCGCGAAGGTGGGGTCGACGAAGCGCCCGCCCTCGCGCCCGGTCGCCCAGCGCGGCGCGCCGCCGGTGACGTTGAACAGCACGTCCAGGCCCAAGCTGCGCGCGCCGCGCACGAGGTGGTCGTAGGCGTCGAAGACACCGGGGTCGTAGCCGGCCGGGCTCGCGGGGTCGGCGGGAGCGCGGCGGGCCGAAGCGAGGTTGCGCCAGTGCACCGACACCCGCACGCGGTCGACGCCCAGCGCGCGCAGCTCGACCAGCGTGGCGTCCGCCACCCGGGGCCCGCGGTGGAGAAGGCGGTTGTCGTCCATGAGCAGCGTCTCCTGCTGCGCGGAGGCGTGCGCGGCGGCGGGCGCCGCGGCGAGCGCGACGAGCAGCCCGGCCACGAGCACGACGGCGCGGCTCATCCGGCGACGAACTCTACGCGGGCGGCCATGGGCGCGCCCAGCACCCGGGAGCTACGCCGTGCCCAGCCGCTGGCCGAGCCAGCGGGCCAGCGTGAAGCCGCCGAACCCGTAGACGGCCAGCGCGACGAGCGCGGGGCCGCCGGCGGCGAGCCACGGCTCCTCGCCCGGCCCGGCCCAGGCGAAGGGCGCGGTGAGCGCGCCGGCCACGGCGTCGACGTCCTCGCGCAGCCAGCCCTTGGCGTTCTCGCGCCCGTCGACATCCCCGGCCACCCCGACGTCGGCGAGGTCGGCCCGCGCGCTGTCGCGGGCGGCGGCGAACTGGTCGGCGGCGAAGAGGCAGAGCGCGAGCGCGACCACGAGGCTGACCACGGTCGCGGCGATGCGGATGGCCTTGGCAAGCATCACCGAGCCCATCGGCAGGCGCGGCCGCGGACCTGAGCCCGGCGTTCCTGATACCCCGACGGGTGCGTCCGCGCAAGAGTCCTTGGGGTGCGCGCCGCCCGCTCCTCCGGACTCGCGAGCCGACGCTCACGGGCCTCCTCGCGCATCGACTCTCCTCACCCGCGCGCTCCAACTCCTCACGCTCCGCGGCGCTCAACGCACGACGCTCGGCACGCCGATCGTCCTGAGCCACAGACTCACCCGCCACCACGCCGCACAGCACCAGCGACGCGCACACCACGCCGATCCTGAGCTCGAGGCGGCTCCGCCTCCCCCACGCTCGCCCACCCGATGCTCATCCCCTGCATCTCCCGCCGTCGCTCTGGACGCGCCCGTCCCGACTGCGCTGTAGCGCGTATCGACAGCCATCACGCCCCGCCTTGAGCCCGTTTCCTCAACGTGGCGCGTCGGCGCTCAGCATCCTCACCCCACCGCCAGCGCCCCGATGACCTCGCGCCACCAGGTGCGGTCGCCCTCGGTCCGCGCGGCGGCCAGGCGGCGGCGGGCGAAGTCCTGCAGCGGGCCGGCCGAGCCGCGGGCGAGGATGGTGCCGGTCACGGCGAAGGAGCCGTCCTCGAGCGCGAGCAGCGCGCCGGGGACGTCGCGGCGGGTGCGCAGGCGCACGGCGACGCCCACGCCGTCGATGGCCTCGGCGGCCTGGGGATCGCCGTCGGCCTCGGCCCACGGGCGGGTGCGGAAGATCGTCGGGTAGCCGGGCTTGGGCACCGGGCGCACGCGGACCTCCAGCGGGCCCTCGCGCCAGCGGCGCAGCAGCGCCTCGAACTCCACCGCGGCCTCCTGGCGCACGAGCACGTGGAGGCGGTCCTCGGGCTCGACGCGCGTCGAGCCCCGCGGCGGGATGGCCTCCTCCCCGCGCACGATCAGGTTGAGCAGCGCCTCGCGCGGAAGCTGGAGCTCGCGCACGAGCCTTCCCGCCGCGGCGTCACCGGCCCGCACCGGATACTCGACGATCTCGGCGCCCAGGCGGCGCATGGTAGCCGGCTCCGTGAGGGGCAGCGGAATGGCCGCAGCCTCGGTGGTCACACCGAGCGCGCGGGCCAGCGGCTCGAAGGTCAGGCCCTGCAGCAGCACCGAGAGGACGGCCGCGAAGAACACCACGTTGAAGAAGTCCAGGCTGCCCTCGACGCCGGCCAGCAGCGGGAACGTGGCCAGCACCACAGGCACCGCGCCGCGCAGGCCGGCCCAGCCCAGAATGACCCGCTCGCGCAGCGAGAAGCCCTGGAAGAGGGTCGCGACGTAGGTGGCGATCGGGCGGGCCACGAAGGCCAGGACGAGCGCGAGGATCGTCCCCTCCAGGGCGATGTCCACGAGCTGGGAGGGGAAGACGAGCAGGCCCAGCGCGAGGAACATGACGAGCTGGGCCACCCAGGCCAGTCCGTCGTGGAAGGTCACGATCGTCCGGGTGGCGGGCAGCGAGGTCGAGCCGATGGCCAGGCCCGCGAGGTAGACGGCCAGGAAGCCCGAGCCGTGGGCGACGTCGGCCGCGCCGTAGGCCACCGCCGCCACCGCGATCGAGGCCACCGGGTACAGCCCCGCCGAGGCCAGGCGCATGCTGCTCAGTCCGCGCACGGCCAGCCAGCCCACCGCAAGGCCGATCGCGCCACCGACGCCCAGCTCGAGCACGAACTCCAGGAGGAACTGCACGATGCCGTACCCGGGCTCCTGAATCCAGGCAATGAAGCCCAGGACGAGCAGCACTGCAACGGGGTCGTTGAAGCCCGCTTCGCCCTCCAGCGCGCGGGCCAGGCGCCGGCGCAGCGTGGAGCCGCGCAGGACCGCGAAGATGGCCGCGCCGTCGGTGTTGGAGACGATCGCGCCGATGAGCAGGCCCTCCAGCGGCTCGACGCCCAGCAGCCACACGGCGGCCAGTCCGGTGATGACCGCGGTCAGCGCCGTGCCGATCACGGCCATGGACAGCGAGGCGCGCAGCACCGGGCGGATCTCCTGCCACCCCGCGGCCAGGCCGCCCTCGAAGAGGATGAGCGACAGCGCGACGATGCCGATCGTCCGTGCCAGCCCGTAGTCGTCGAACTCGATCAGGCTCAGGCCCTCGGAGCCGACGATCATCCCCAGGGCCAGCAGCAGGACCAGGCCGGGCACCCGCAGGCGCCCGGCGAGAAGTGAGGCGAGCAGCCCGAACACGAGCAGCGCACCGAAGGCCAGCAGCATCTGCCCGTCGGACATATGGGTGGCAGCTTGGCAGCCGCGCGGGGCCCGGCGAGGTCACGATCAGGCCCGTGCGGGTAGGGCGGACGCCGTGGCGCTGACCCGCGTACATCCTGACCGTGCCGTCGTGGACGTAGACGGACTCCTCGAGGGCTTCGAGCCGGGGGCCACCGCGCCGGCCGGCCGGCCGGCGGTGGCGCTGAACTTCGTGGTCAGCGTGGACGGGCGAGCAACGGTCCAGGGCGCTTCGGCGGGTCTCAGCCCTGCGGCCGACCGCCGGCTCTTCCATGGCCTGCGCGGGCGGTTCGACGCGATCCTGGCGGGCACCGGGACGCTGCGCAAGGAAGACTACGGGCGGCTGGTCAAGGATGGCGCGCGGCGCGCGGCGCGCGGCGGGCGCGGCCTGGCCGGCGACCCGCTGGCCGTGGTGCTCAGCCGCTCGGGCGCGGTGCCCGACGTGCCCATGCTGCGCGACCCCGAGCAGCCCAGCGTGGTGCTCACCGGCGAGGACGCCGAGCCGGTGCCGGCGCTGCGGCGCCTGCGCGCCGACCACGGCGTGCGCTCGCTGCTGTGCGAGGGCGGGCCGACGCTCGCTCGCGGACTGCTGGCGGCCGGCGTGGTCGACGAGATGTTCGTGTGCCTCTCCCCCATGCTCGTCGGAGGCGACCCGCCTCTCCCGCTGCTGCGGGGCGCCAACCTCGACCCCCCCGCGCACCTGGAGCTGGTGTGGGTAGCCGAGGCCGACGCTGCGCTCTTCCTTCGCTACCGCGTTGTGCGAGGGTCCTCGGCGTGAGGCTGATCGGGGTCGACGTGGGCGGGACCAAGACCGCGGTCGTGGCGCTGGAGGGTGGCGTGTTGTCGGAGATTGACACCACCCCCACCCCGACCGACAGCACCGAGGCGCTGCTCGACCACCTGGCGCAGCGGATCCTCGCGCAGGGCCCCGCCGACGCTGTCGGCGTCGCGGTGCCCTCGGTCATCGACTGGGCGGCGGGCGCGGCGCGCTTCAGCGTGAACATCCCGCTGGCCGGCGTTGCGCTGCGCAGCGAGCTGGGGGGCCGCCTGGACGGGATGGCGGTGCACGTCGACAACGATGCGACCTGTGCCGCACTGGCCGAGGCCCTGGGCGACGACGGCACCCCGCTCGTCCAGCACCTGGTGATGGTCACCGTGGGCACCGGCGTGGGCGGCGGGCTGGTCATCGGCGGGCGCGTGTACCGCGGCGCCACCGGGGCCGCCGCCGAGCTGGGCCACATGATCGTGGCCGCCGACCTGCGTGACGGGGCGCCCCGTGCCCACCGCTTCCCCCACCCCGACTCGTTGGAGGAGGCCGCCTCGGGCGGGGCGCTGGGAGCCCTGGCCGGCGAGCGCGGCCTGGGCGACGGCCGCGCAGCGGTGGAGGCGGCGCGCCGGGGCGAACAGGCCGCCATCGAGGTTCTGCGCATCGCCGGGGAGCGCCTGGGCGTGGGCATCGCCAACCTCATCAACGTCCTCGACCCCGACGTCGTCGCTGTGGGCGGCGGCGTCTCGCAGGCCGGCGACCTGCTTCTGGAGCCCGCGCGCGCGGCGGCGCGCCGGCTCGTCCTCACGGGCGTGGGCACGCGAACGGAAATCCGCGCGGCGCGCCACGGCGAGGACGCCGGCGTGCGCGGCGCCGCCCTGCTGGCCATGCAGGAGCTCGGCGAGGTCGAATCCACGTGAGGCTGGCCTGCGGGTTCGACCACGCCGGGGAAGCGCTGCGTGAGACCGTCCTGGGTGCCCTGCGCGACGCCGGCCACGAGGCCCACGACCTCGGCGTGGCCGACGACTACCCCGACGTCGCCCTGGCCGTCGCCCGCGCCGTGCACGAGGGGGCCGCCGGGCGCGGCGTCGCGGTGTGCGGCTCGGGCGCGGGCGTGAGCGTCGCGGCGTGCAAGCTCCCGGGCATCCGCGCGGCCACCTGCCACGACCACTACTCGGCGGCCCAGTGCGTCAGCCACGACGACTGCAACGTGCTGTGCCTCGGCGCGCGCGTCGTCGGGTCCGCCGTGGCCGCGGAGCTCGTGGTGGCCTTCGCCGAGGCGGCGTTCAGCGGCGAGGAGCGCCACGCGCGGCGGCTGGCCAGGGTGCAGGCCCTGGAGGATCGGGGCTGGGGGTCGGGCGCGTGAACGACGACGAGCTGCTGGAGGCGCTGTGGGCCAAGGACGACACGCTCTTCGGGCCCCCCGGCCAGGCCGAGGTCGCCGACCGCATGGGCTGGCTGGACAGCCCGGCGGCGATGCGCCGGGAGGTCGAGACCCTGCGCGCGTTCGCCCACGCCTGCGGGCAGGACGGGCTGACCGACGTCGTCGTGCTGGGCATGGGCGGCTCGTCGCTGGCGCCCGAGGTCTTCGCGCGCTCCTTCCCGCGCATGGAGGGCGCGCTGCGCCCCCAGGTGCTCGACTCGACCGACGCGGGCGCGCTGCGCGCGGTCGAGGAGTCGGTGGATCTCGATCGCACGCTGGTGGTGGCCTCCTCGAAGTCGGGTGGCACGGTCGAGACCTTGTCCCAGCTTCGGTACTTCCGAGGCCGGATCACCGACGGCGAGCGCTTCGCCGTGATCACCGACCCCGGCTCCTCCCTGGCCGCGCTGGCCCGCGAGGAGGGCTTCCGGCGCACCTTTCTCAACGACCCCGAGATCGGAGGGCGCTCCAGCGCGCTGTCCTACTTCGGCCTGGTCCCGGCCGCGCTCATGGGCGCCGACCTCGACGCGCTGCTGGCCTTCGACGAGCGCGAGGCCGCCCGCGACGGGCTGACGCTGGGCCGAGGATGGGCACAGGAGGCTCGGGCCGGGCGCGACAAGCTCATCCTGCGCGCGCCCGAGGCGATCGCCACGGTCCGCCTGTGGCTGGAGCAGCTCATCGCCGAGTCGCTGGGCAAGCAGGGCCGCGGGATACTTCCCGTGGCCGACGCCCCACCCGGCGCCGAGGAGGGCCCCGATCGGCAGTCCTTCGACGCGACCGACATCGGAGCCCATACCCCCGAGGACCTCGGCCGCCTGTTCTTCGTCACCGAGGTGGCCACGGCGATCGCGGGCCATGAGCTCGGGGTCAACCCCTTCGATCAGCCCGACGTTCAGGCGGCCAAGGACGCCACCAGCGCTGTCCTGACCAGCCCCCCGGTGCCGTCGGCACGTGACGCCGACGACGACGAGCTGGGCGCGCTCCTGCGCGCTGAGCCCCCGGCCTACCTCGCCCTGCTGGCCTTCGTCCAGCCGTCGCCGGCCTTCGACGAGGCCGTCGCCGACCTGCGCACCCTCCTGCAGGAGCGCACCGGCTGCGCCACGACCTCCGGCTACGGCCCCCGGTACCTGCACTCCACCGGCCAGTTCCACAAGGGCGGCCCGCCCACCGGACGCTTCCTCCAGGTCGTCCACCGCCCAGCCGCCGAGATCGAGATCCCCGGCGCCGGCCACACCTTCGAGACCCTCAAGCGCGCCCAGGCCCTGGGCGACCTGCGCACCCTGCGCGACCGCGGCCGCCCCGCGGAACGCGTCGAGCTCGAGGGCGACGACCCCGCCGCCGCGCTGCGGGCCTTGACGCAGCGCATCGAACGGCTGCTGGGCTGATCAGGGATTGGCGAGCATCGCCTGGACCGCGGCGACGAACCGCTCGGCGGTCATGGAGGTCATCGCCCAGCTCCTCGCGCAGCCGTGGGATCGCCGCTTCGAGCTCCACCCGCTCCTCGGGACGCAGGGAGGTGGAAGCCAACAGCTCCTTCGCGGAGGGCACCCTGGCATCGTCACTGCTCCCGGCGCGACGCAAGCCGTCCCCGTTCGATGCCTTCAACCAGCCTGCCCGAAAGTGTGAGGTCCCCGTTCCTCCCGGCCCGCAATGGGTACGCCCCGTCCCATGCAGATCGGCTTCGTCGGACTCGGCCGCATGGGCGGCAACATGGTCGCGCGGATCAGGCGCTACTCCGATCACGCGGTGGTCGCCTTCGATCCCTCCCACGATGCGCGGGAGTCGGCCGCCGACAAGGGCGCGCGCGCCGTGACCTCGCTGGAGAATCTCGTGGCGGCTCTCAAGGCCCCGCGCACGCTGTGGCTCATGGTCCCGGCCGGCGACATCACCCAGCAGGCGGTCGACGCGCTGGCCGGGCTGCTCGAGGAGGGCGACGTGATCGTCGACGGGGGCAACTCGAAGTGGACCGAGGACCGCGCGCGCGGCGAGGCGCTCGCCGAGAAGGGCATCCGGTACGTCGACGTGGGGGTCTCCGGCGGTGTGTGGGGGCTCCAGGAGGGATACTGCATGATGGTCGGAGGTCCCGACGACGCGGTGGGCCGCCTGACGCCGATCCTCGACGTGCTGGCCCCGCCCCCCACCGCGGATCACGGCCCGGGCTGGGGGCACATGGGGCCCACCGGCTCGGGCCACTACGTGAAGATGGTCCACAACGGCATCGAGTACGGGCTCATGCAGGCCTACG
>JBBJOB010000001.1:0-31168 GCA_037721455.1 Solirubrobacteraceae bacterium
GCCGTCCTCCCGGAAGGTCCGAACTTGAGAGGACCGAAGGCGAAAGCCGTCCTCCCGGAAGGTCCGAACTTGAGAGGACCGAAGGCGAAAGCCGTCCTCCTGGGGGTGCTGGGCGCCATCGCCATCGCCCCTCCGGCGGGCGCGGCCGAGCTGCTCGTCCTCGAGCGTGACGGGGCGGTCACCGTGCGCGAGGACCCGTTCCTGCCCGCTGCGCAGCCCGAGCCCCAGGCGCGCGCGTCCCGCCCCGACCGTGGCGGTGCCAAGCCGCGCGCGCGAGCGGCGGAGACGAAGCGAACCGTGCGCGGCGAGCTGCGCCGGCTGGAATCCGCGGGGAACCTGAGCAGCGCCGAGCACGACCGCTACCGCGGGCAGTACGATCGCGCCGAGGAGACCGTCCGGCGCCTGGAGGGCGCGCGGCGGGCGAACCTCGGCGCGGTGATCGACACGCTCGAGGATCTCACCGCCCGCGGGCGGCTGGCCTCCTCGCGCGCGCCCGTGCTCTTCGAGACGCTCGAGCGCAACCGCCAGTGGTGGACCGAGGGGACGCTCATCCCCTCCGGACGGCGCGTGAGCTTCGCGGGCAGCGAGCTGGTCTGGCAGCACTACGGCGGCGAGGGCCTGCAGATCCAGTGGCTGGGCACCTTCGGGCGGGCCAACGCCCTGTTCTCGGGCCGCGAGTACGACGCTCGGCTGCGCTCGCTGCTGGCGGAGGCGGCGCCGCTGGCAACGGTACGCGCGGGCGGGCTGGGCTGGGAGTCGCTCTTCGCGTTCGGCGACGGTAAGCCGCCGTGGGTTAGCGGGCTGACCCAGGGCACCGCGGCGCAGGCCTACTCGCGTGGCGCGATCCGCCTCCAGGACGGCGCGTTCATGACCGTCGGGCGCGAGGCGCTGGGCGTTTTCGGCCGCCGGGCGCCCGTCGGCGTGTGGGGCGGCACGAGCACCCACGCCCACTACCTCCAGTACTCCTACGATGGCGACCTGCGCATCTACAACGGCTTCGTCCAGGCGCTCAACGGCATCTACGACTTCGCCAAGTTCGCCAACGACGACCCCGCACGGGCGCTCTTCGCCCGCGGCGAGGCGCAACTGCGCCGGGCGCTGGAGCGCGGGGACCTCGACACCGGCGGCTGGTCGCGCTACTCCAACCGCCGCGACAGCTCGCTGCACTACCACGGCGTGCTGCGCGACTTCCTGCGCGGCCTGTGCCAGCGCCTGGGCGAGGGCCGCGTGGCCGCCGACCCCGCGCCCTACTGTGCGCTGGCCGAGCGCTTCACGGCCGACCTCACCCGTCCTCCCGTGATCGACCTGCGCTCACGCGCCGCGACCGGCGGGCGGCCCAAGGCGATCACCTTCACCGCCGACAAGCCCGTCACGGTGACCATGACCGTCGCCCGCGGCAGCGATGTCGTCGAGCGCGTCACGCGCTCGGTGCGCGCCGGGCGCCCGCAGGTCACCTGGGACGAGCCCCGGCGCGAGGGCACCTACACCGTGACGCTGGCGACCACCGACCCGGCGGGCAACCGCGCGACGGAGCGGGGCGAGCTCCGAGTCAGCAGGTAATCACGTTCGCCGAGCCCTCCCCCACGCCCGCAGGCAGCGCGGGCCTCAGCTCACCCCGTCCGGGCCCTGGGCCTCCGCCGGCAGCCGGCGCTCCGCGCGCAGCGTCCCCGCCTTGACCTCGCGCTCCAGCTCCTCCACGGCGCTGCGCAGGGCGGCGAGGCGGTCGATGACCGCCACCTCGATGTCATCGGCGGTCTCCGGCGATGCCGCAGCCGCGGCCCGCCGTTCGCTCATCTCGCGGGCGGCCTCGATGTCGCGGGCCTCCTCCATGGAGTTGATGACCACGCCGATGAGGATGTTGAGCAGCAGGAAGGCAGCGATCAGGACGAACGAGATGTAGTAGATGGTCGTCCAGGCCGAGAGGGCGAGGCCGTCGGCGACCATGTCGGGAAGCCCCTCGAGCGAGAGCAGCACGAAGAGGGTGAGCATCGCGGAGCCCAGCGTCCCGTAGGCCTCCGGGTTGTGATCGTCGAAGATGACCCAGCCGACCATGCCGTAGACGTAGAGCATGAGCACGGCCAGGACCCCGAGGCTGGCCACGCCGGGCAGCGAGCGGCCCACCGCGACGGTGAGGACGCGCAGGTCGGGCAGCAGGCGCACGACGCGCACGATGCCGCGCCAGGCGCGCGAGACGCAGCAGCGTGGCGTTCTCGCGCAGCCCGGGCAGGAACGCGGCGGTGACCACCACGAAGTCGAACACGTTCCAGCCGCCGCGGAAGAAGTCCTGCGGCCGCCGTCCGTAGGCGGCGATGCGTATGGCCAGCTCGACCACGAAGATCGACAGGAAGACGGTGTCGACCGCGCCGAGCACCGCGCCGAGGTCGCGCTCCACGCCGTCGTAGGTCTCCAGGCCCAGCACGACGGCGTTGGCGAGGATCACCGCGAAGATCGCGATGTCGAAGCGCTTGGACTCCACCAGCCTCGCGCACGCCCGCACCACCGCCGAGCGCTGGTCGCGGTGGACCGGGTCGTCGACGGCGACGGACATCGCGACGGAAGGCTACGTAGGATCGGTCGCCCGTGACCCCGAGAACCATCCTCTACACCGGCAAGGGCGGCGTGGGCAAGACGTCGGTCGCGGCCGCCACCGCGCGACGCTGCGCGGCGGCCGGCCTGCGCACGGTGGTCCTGTCCACCGACCCGGCCCACTCCCTGGGCGACGTGCTCGAGGCTTCGCTGGGCGCCCGGCCGACCTTGGTGGGCGAGCACCTGTGGGCCCAGCAGGTCAGCGCCCAGGAGGAGATGGAGCGCAACTGGGCCGCGGTCCAGGAGTGGCTGGGCGAGATGCTGCTCGAGCGCGGGGTCAACCGCATCAGCGCCGAGGAGCTCGCGGTGCCGCCGGGCATGGACGAGCTGTTCAGCCTGCTGCAGCTCAAGGCCCACCACGAGGCCGGCGCGTGGGACGTCGTGGTGGTCGACTGCGCGCCCACCGGGGAGACGCTGCGCCTGCTTTCCTTCCCCGAGGTCGCGCGCTGGTGGCTGGAGAGGGTCTTCCCACAGCAGAACCGCCTCATGGACGCCGCCCGGCCGTTCGCCCGCGCGCTGCTGGACGTGCAGCTCCCCGGCGAGGCCGTGCTCGAAGAGGTCAACCGCCTGGTACGCAACCTGATCGCCATGCACGAGATCCTGCGCGACACCAGCCGGGTCTCCATCCGCCTGGTCATGAACCCCGACCGGGTCGTGATCGACGAGGCGCGGCGGACGTTCACCTACCTCAACCTCTACGGGTACCTGACCGACGCGGTGGTGGTCAACCGGATCTTCCCCGCCGAGGTGGGCGCCTACTTCGGCGCCTGGCGCGAGCGCCAGCAGGCCCACCTGCGCGAGGTCGAGGAAGCCTTCGCGCCGGTGCCCGTGCTGCGTGCGCCCTACTTCGAGACCGAGGTGCGTGGTGCGGCCATGCTCGACCGCCTCGGCGACGCCGTGTTCGCGACCGGGCGCGCGGAGGCCGTGCTCCACGACCGGGTGTCGGAGCGCCTGGAGGTCGGCGAGCGCGAGGCCACGCTGCACCTCGAGCTGCCCTTCGTGCAGCGCGGGGACGTCGCGCTCAAGAAGATCGGCCTCGAGCTCATCGTGCGCGTGGACGGCCAGAAGCGCACGATGCTCCTCCCGCCCGGGCTGGCCGACTTCAGCCCCGTCGGGGCATCCCTGTGCGACGGTGGGCTGACCGTGCGCTTCACGACGACGACGGCGGCACAGGCCCCGGAGGAGGCCGCGCGTGTCTGAGGCCGCCGCCCAGGACGGGCTCGCCGAGCTGCGCGAGCGTCTGCGCGCGACCGCGGCGGCGGCCGAGCGCCTGGTCGACGAGGCCGCGGCGCAGGGACCGGGGGGCGCCGACGTGCCCCGCGCGGCCGACGAGGCCAACCAGGAGCTGCGCGCGCTGGTCTCGCTGGTGGAGCTGCTGCGCGACCTTCTGCCCGCCGAGCTGCGCGACGAGCTGGCCAAGGTGGTGCGCCAGATCCTGCTGCTGCTGCGGGCGGTCATCGACTGGTGGGTCGCCCGGCTGGAGAGCGACGAGCACGTCGCCCCGCCGGAGCCGGTGCGCGTCGAGGACATCCCGCTGTCGTGAGAACGCGCGACGCCCGTCTGCGCCCCCCACGGGGCGCCCTCCGCCCGCCTACGTAGAATCCCGCCCATGGTCACCTGGGTCCTGACGGGGTCGCCGGAGAACTTCGCCGCCACGCGCGAGCACGGCTTCGCGGTCATCGGGCTCAAGGAGGGCCGGCGCTCGTTCGCCGAGCAGATCGAGCCCGGCGACCGGATCGTCTTCTACCTGACCAAGGTCGGTGCCTTCGGGGCGGCCGTGCGGGTGACGGGCGCGCTGTTCGAGGACCGCTCCAAGGTGTGGCCCGGCAAGCCAGGCAAGGCCGATCCCTATCCGTGGCGCTTCCCCACCGAGCCCGAGGTGGTGCTCGAGGAGGACGACTGGGTGCCCGCGCAGCGGCTCAAGGACGACCTCGCCCACGTGGCCAAGTGGCCGCCGGAGCACTGGAAGCTGGCCTTCCAGGGCCAGATCCGCAAGGTCTCCGACAGCGACGCGGCGCTGCTCCTTGACCGCCTGCGCGCCGCCGGCGGCGTCGCCGCCTGAGCGGACCCGCTGTGGCCGGCGGCTCCGATCAGCGCTCGCTCCCCACGCGGGCGGCCCGGGCGGCGGGCAACGGCGCTCGGCGCACCGCGCGCGCCTGGCGCGGCCTGGACCGCGACCGGCGCGTCGCAACCGTCGCCGCGCTGGCCGTCCTGGCCACGATGTTCCTGCCCTGGTACCAGCGCGATACCACGGCGTTCGTCGACGGCCGGCCCGTGAGCGCGAGCCAGAACCTCAACGCCTTCCAGGTCTTCACCTTCGTGGAGGCGGCGACCCTGCTGGTCATCGCGGCGCTGTTGGCACTGTTCTTCGCTCGCGCCGAGCAGCGCGACTTTCACCTGCCCGCACGCGACGGGACGCTGGTCTGCGCCGCCGGCGTGTGGATCTGCCTGCTCATCTTCTACCGCCAGCTCGACCAGCCCGAGCCGCTGGCCGGCGCGCAGGCCTCGGCCTCGGTCGGGGTCAACTGGGGGATCTTCCTGGCCTTCCTGGCCGCGATCGTGCTCGCCGCGGTGGGCTTTCGCATGCGCGTGGCCGAGCAGGGCGAGCACCAGCCGCCCGTGGTGCGCGACGCGCGCGGTGGTGCCACGCCGCCCGCCCGCGACGACGCCACGCCGCCCACCGGCGGCGGTGCGACGCCGCCCACCCGCACCGCGGCCACGCACACGGCGCCCGCGCGCGGCGATTCCGACCAGGACGCCACGCACCAGCTCTCCTTCGACGACCCCGAGGACCCGCCCGCCGCGCCTCCGCGCCCGGGCGAGGTGCCCTCCGCGCGCGACCGGCGCTGACGCGGCGCCGAGTTGCGTACCCTGCACGGCGTGAGGCGCCTCCTGGTCCCGTTCCTCGCGGCCCTCGCCGCTGCACTCGCGGTCCCGTCCGCGGCCTCGGCCGTCGTCGGCGGGCAGAACGCCGGCCCCTACCCGGCCATGGTCGCGCTCTACGCCGACGACAGCTTCCGCTGCGGCGCGACGCTGATCGCACCCGAGTTCGTCCTGACCGCCGCCCACTGCGTGGAGGGCGTCCCGCCCAGCGAGCTCGAGCTCGCCATCGGGCGCCAGAACCTGCGCGACGCCTCCTCGGGCGAGGTCATCCCAGCGGAGCAGATCACCGTCCACGAGAACTACGGCGAGCCGGCGCCCTCCAGCAACGACATCGCGGTGGTGCGTCTGGCCCGTGCCTCGACGCGTCCGCCGATGGCGCTGCTGCCCCCCGGCCAGCAGACGCGCTGGTCCGCCGGCCGCCAGGCCACGGTCATCGGCTGGGGCGCCCAGCTACCGATCGTGGGCATGGGCACCGACCAGCTCCGGGAGACGCGGGTCCCGATGGTCTCGGATGGGAGTTGCGCGAACTCCTACGGCCGCTCGTTCGACGCGCAGACCATGGTGTGCGCGGGCCGGCTGTTGGGCGACTCCTGCCAGGGCGACTCGGGCGGGCCGCTTATGGTGCCCGACGCCACCGGCCGCCTGGCCCAGGTCGGCGTCGTCTCCTTCGGCTTCGCCTGCGGCCTGCCGGGCTCGCCGGGCGTGTACGCCCGCGTGGCCGACACCCCGCTGTACGGCTGGATCGCCGCGCGGGTGCCGCTGGTCACGCCGGCGGGCGCTCCCGGCGCGGGGGCCGCGGCTGAGCGCCACCCCTCCAAGCTGGGCATCAGCCGCGCCGACGTCGAGCGGTCCGACCGCGTGCTCGACGTGCTCGCGCCGATCACCGGGCGCGCCTCGGGGAGCGTGGCCGTGGAGCTCCATGCCGCCGGACGGCGCGAGCGCTTCGACGCCCCCGTCGACGGCGCGGACCGGCGCATCCGCTTCCGCGAGGGCATCCCCGCCTCGCAGGCCCGCCAGGGCACGGGGATCATCACGCTCACCTACCCCGGCGACGAGGACACCCGCCCGCAGGAACTACGGCTGCGCGCCGCCAACCGCCGCGCCCGACTCGACCTCGACCGGCCCACCCTGCAGGACGGCCGCCTGCGTGCGAACGGCACCGTCACCAGCCGCGCCTCGGGCGTCGTGCGCGTGTCGATCAGCTACGTCCACGCCGGCGAGGCCTTCACCGTCGAGCGCAAGGCGCGCATCGACGACGGTCGCTGGTCGCTCAACACACTCCTCCCCGAGGCCGACCGCGCCCGCATCGCCGCGCGCACGGGCTCCGTGCACTCCACCACCGCCTTCACCGGCGACTTCGGGGAGCGCATCCGCGGCGAGGCGCAGTCCTTCCGGGTCCTCCCGAGGCCGTAGCGCCCGCTCAGCGGTCCGCGCCGCGCAGGCGGTCCCAGGCAGCGCCGAGCATGACGAAGAGGGGTGACGGGAGGTCGGTGGCCTCGACGGTGACCTGCGCGTCGTGGGGGCCCTCGTTACGGATCTGGTCGGCGAGCGCGTTGGCGCGCTGCTCGTCAAGCGCGCCGACGAGGACCCAGTGACCGCGGCGACGCAGGTCCAGACCCTCGCCCTCGAGACGGTGGGCCAGCTCGGCGGCCTCGTCGCGGCCGGGCGCCTCGACGCGCACCTCCCAGTCGTAGGCGCCGCGGCGGCGGGCGTCCTCGCGCTCGTGCTCGAGCAGGCGAGCGCGCTCCAGAGCCTCCTCCTCGGGCCCCTCGGGCAGCGGCTCGTCGGCCGGCCGCCACGCCTGCTCGACGGGGTGCCAGCGGGTCAGCGACACGGTGGCCGGCAGGTGCTCGTCGACCACGACCTGGCGCACGACGCGCTCGGCCTCGCGGGCGCCCGCGGGTGTGTCGGCGTAAAGGGTGAGGAACTCCCCGGCGCGCGTGACCGCCACGTCGCGGCCCAGGCGACCGCGGCTGATGTCGCTGACGGCCAGATCGCGCAGCCGCTCGCCCACCGCGTAGCCGTGCTCGGGATCGTCGAGCTCGACCTCGACGCGCCACTCGTCGTGGTGGTCGGTCACCGCGTGGGAAAGATGTCGGCGACGGGCAGGGCGAAGCCTGGCAGCAACGGCGAGGCCAGCGTGTCGCCGGCGGCGAGCTCCAGGCTCACGTCGTACACCGCCGCCTGCGGTGTCGAGCGCCGGAAGACCAGGATCTCGCTCGCCGCCGTGTCGACGAGCCACAGCTCCGGCAGGCCGTGGCGCTCGTAGGCGGTCTTCTTGGCGCCGACGTCGTAGCGCCAGGTCGAGGGAGATCGGATCTCCACGGCGATGTCCGGGAGGGAATACGGCGGGTCATCGTCATGTCCGAGCGCGCGCTCGGAGCGGTACCAGAGGACATCGGGGGCATAGACGTTGACGTCATCGAGCGAGACGTCGATGGGCAGGGTTACATGGCCACGGCCCTTGCCGGCGTCCCTCCAGAGGCGCAGCGCCATGTAGAGGTCGGCCAGCACGTTCTGGTGCAGTTGGCGCGGCTGGGGCATGACCACCTCACCCTCGACGAGGTTCGTCCCTCGCGGCCCGTCCCAGGCCAGGTACTCGTCCGCGGTCATGCGCTGCGCGACAGTCATCGCGTTCATCGTAGTGAAGCCTCCAGGTGGCATCCATTGCCCTCACTTAGGCGCGGGATGTGCCATGTTCGCCCCCTCAGTCCTCGAAGCGCGCTCGGGCTACCCAGCCTCCTTCTCCTGCTCACGCAGATCGATGCGCCGGATCTTGCCCGTGAGGGTCTTGGGGAGAGAGTCGACGAACTCGACCTTGCGCGGGTAGGCGTAGGCGGAGAGTCGGCCGCGGACGTGGTCCTTGATGGACTGGGCGCACTCCTCGGAGGGCTCGTGGCCCCCGGTCAGGATGATGAAGGCCTTGACCACGTGGCCGCGGCGCTCGTCCGGCGAGGCCACGGCGGCGGCCTCGGCCACGGCGGGGTGCTCCAGGCAGGCGGACTCCACCTCGAACGGGCCGATGCGGTAGCCCGCGGCGATGATCACGTCGTCGGCGCGGCCCTCGTACCAGACGTAGCCGTCGGCGTCCATCGATGCGGCGTCCCTGGTGTGGAACCAGTCGCCGCCGAAGTCCTCGTGCGACGCCTTCTCGTTGCGCCAGTAGCCCAGGGGATAGTGCGGGTTGGAGCGTGCGCGCAGGCAGATCTCGCCGCGCTCGCCCTGGGCCACGGGCCGCTCGTCCTCGTCGAGGATCTGCACGTCCCAGCCGGGCATCACACGGCCCATGGAGCCCTCGCGGACCTCCATGAACGGGAAGTTGGCCACCAGCGGATAGGACTCGCTCAGCCCGTAGTAGTCCAGCACGGTCACCCCGAACTGGTCGCGGAACCACTTGATCGCCTCTGGGTTGAGCGGCTCGCCGGCCGAGCAGACGACGCGGAAGTCCTGCGGGTACTGCGTCCCCGCGTCGGGGACGCCCATCATCGAACGGATGGCCGTGGGTGTGCCGAAGACGTTGGTGGGCCGGTGACGGGAGAGGAACGCGAGCTGCTTGACCGGATCGAAGCCGCCCTCGCGCTGGATGACGACCTGCGTGGCGCCCAGGCGCCACGGGCCCAGCAACGGCGAGATCCCCGCGGCCCAGGCCCACTCGCCCATGCCGTGGAACAGCTCGCCGTCGCGCACGTCGTGGCACAGCTCGAACTCGTTGTGGCCCAGGATGTAGCGGTGGGCGTGCAGGATGCCCTTGGCCAGCCCGGTGGTGCCCGAGGTGTAGTAGAGCTGGGCAGGGTCGTCGGCCGCGGTGTCGACGCGCTCGACGTCGGTGGAGCCCTCGTCCAGCGAGCCGGGCGCGAGCAGGATGACCTCCTCGACCATGTCCTCGGACACGCGGCCCCGGTTGGCCTCGTCGGTGACCAGCGCCTTGGCCTGGGAGTCGCCGATGCGGTGGCGGATCCCGTCGTCGCCATAGAGCACCGACATGGACAGCAGGATCCCGCCGACCTTCCACACGCCCAGGAAGGCCGCCGCCGTCTCGGGGATCGGCGGCAGGAGCATGGCCACGCGGTCGCCGGGCTCCACGCCCCGCTCGCGCAGCAGGAGCGCGAAGCGGTCGGACATGTCCTGCAGCTCGCCCCAGTCCAGGCGGCGCACGGTGCCCTGGGGGTCCTCGTGGATCATCGCCGGCTTGTCGCGCGCGTGCTTGTCGCAGACGTCGTGGGCGATGTTGTAGCGCTCGGGCACCTCCCAGCGGTGCTGCTCTACGGCCTGCTCGTAGGTCATCGCGGGACTGGTGGCCATGGCGCTCGCTCCTTCGCTCTCTCCTGGGGTGCCCGGTGTCCTACCCGACAGCGCGCCCTGGCGCCACCCGGAACAGGGACGCGGCGCAGCCGAGCCGTTCAGAAGCCGCCCGGCGCATCGCGCGGACGCGGGTCGCTCCCGTCGCCCTGGTAGTCGAGGAAGGCGCCGACGAGCATCACCGCGGTGGCCAGGAAGATCAGGCCGACGCCGACAGCCACGACGAAGCGCGACCGTCCGATGTGACCGGCGAGCGCGACGAGCACACCGAGGGCCATGATCGCCACCACCGAGGTCGGGCCGAGAACGGGACCGTCGGACTGGGCGAGGATGGCGAGCACCGCGCGCATGCTGCCATGGGGGGGCGAACTCCGCCCCGGTAGAGCCTGGGCCAGGTGTGGATGCGACAAGGAGGCGGGACTACGACGCTGACCTCGCCGCTCCTGCCCGGCTTCGCCCTCCCGGTGGCGGACGTCTTCGAGCTGCTGACCAGCCCGCACACCGCGCGTGTCACGATGAAAGCGTGAGCGCCGCGCCCACCCAGCCCGCCGACCTGGCCCGTCGCCTGCGCGCGACCGGCTACCTGCCCGGCGAGTCGACGGCGCTGGTAAGCCACCTCGCCATCGCGCTGGGCAAGCCCGTCCTCGTCGAGGGGCCCGCCGGCGTGGGAAAGACCCAGCTCGCCAAGGCCCTGGCCGAGGTGCTCGACCGCCGGCTGGTGCGCCTGCAGTGCTACGAGGGCCTGGACGAGGCCAAGGCGCTGTACGAGTGGAACTACCGCAAGCAGCTCCTGCGCATCCAGGCCGAGAGCGACACTGCTAGCTGGCGCGACGTGCAGGACGACATCTTCGGCGAGGAGTTCCTCCTCGAGCGTCCGCTGATGGACGCCATCTCCTCCCCCGAGCCGGTGGTGCTCCTCATCGACGAGATCGACAAGACCGACCAGGAGTTCGAGGCCATGCTGCTCGAGCTGCTCAGCGACTTCCAGATCTCCGTGCCCGAGCTCGGCCGCATCGAGGCGCGCACCCGGCCCGTGGTGCTGCTGACCTCCAACAACACGCGCGAGCTGACCGAGGCGCTCAAGCGACGCTGCCTGTACCTCTGGCTCGACTATCCAGGCCTCGAGCACGAGCTGGAGATCGTGCGCCTGCACACGCCCGAGCTGGGCGACGAGATCACGCGCCGCCTCGTGGAGGTCGTGCAGATGGTCCGCGAGCTGGACCTCAAGAAGCCGCCGTCGATCGCCGAATCGATCGACTGGGCCCGCGCGCTGTTATTGCTGGGCGCCCGCGACCTCGACCAGGACATGTTCCGCCAGACGATGTCGGTCATCGTCAAGCACCGCGCCGACCTCGACGTGGTGGCCGAGCGCGTCGGCGTCAGGCTGGCAGCCGGTGCCTCCTCCGGCTGAGGAAAGCGTGGGGGCCCCCGTCGCGCAGGAGGGCATGGCCCTACGGCTGGTGGACTTCGCGCGCGAGCTGCGCGAGGAGGGCGTGATGACCGGGACCAGCGAGCTGCTGGACGCCGTCGCCGTCCTGCGCGAGGTGGCGTGGACCGACCGCGACGCCTTCCGTGAGGCGCTGGCCGCCACGCTGGCCAAGTCCCAGGAGGACCGGCGCATCTTCGCGCTCGTCTTCGAGCGCTTCTTCTTCCGCGCGACGGAAGCGGCCGCGCTGCGCGAGGGGGTGCGTGAATCCCGCCCGCCCACCCACGAGGAGACCGGGGACGGTGACGCCCCCGGCGAGCTCGACCTCGAGATGCTGCGCCAACAGATCGCCCGGGCCGTCCAGCAGGGCAGCGAGGGCGCGATGCGCGACCTGGCACGCCTGGCCATAGCCGCTTTCGGGCGCCCGGGGGAGGGATCGGGCGTGATCGGCGTGGACGTCCAGCGCATCCGCCGCCAGCTCGGCCTGCGCGCCGAGCCCCAGCCCGAGCTGGATGCCGACGACCCCCGCGCCGCCGGCCTGCCCCGCGACGCGCTGCGGCGCTTCGAGGCCCTGCTGCGCCGCGAGCTGGAGCGTGGGCAGATCGAGCGCACCGAGACACTGCCGCCCTCCCGGCCCCTAAACGAGCTGGACCGCGCGCTGCCCTCCGGCCCGCTGGCGGACCTGGCCGCAGTGCACCGCGTGGTGGCCCAGCTCAAGCGCCGGCTGAAGACCCAGGGCCAGGAGCACCGCGGGGCGCGGCGGCGCACCCACGTCGACATCCGGCGCACCATGCGCGCGTCGCTGCAGACCGGCGGGGTCCCCGTTGTGCTCAAGGAGCGCCCCGTGCGGCCCCGGCGCCCGGAGATCTACGTCCTGTGCGACGTGTCGACCTCGGTGACCAGCGCCTCGGTGTTCTTCCTGTCCGTGCTCCACGCCCTGCACGACTCGTTTCGCAAGATGCGCTCCTTCGTTTTCATCGAGCGCATCAGCGAGGTGACCGACGTCTTCGAGCGCGAGCGCGACTTCAAGGCGGTCAGCGAGGCCATCGGGCGTAACGCCGGCGTCGCCGACATCTCCGGCTACACGGATTACGGCCGAGTGTGGAGCGAGTTCCGCGAGCAGGTGGGAGATGACCTCCACCGCCGCGCGACGATCATCGTGCTGGGCGACGCGCGCACCAACGGGCGCGACCCGCGCGCCGACATCTTCGCCTCCATCGCCGCCGACGCGGGGCGGACCTTCTGGCTCAACCCCGAGCCGCGGCTGTACTGGAACTACGGCGACTCGGTGATCAGCGCCTACGAGCGTCACTGCCGCGCGTTCGAGTGCTGGACCACCCGTCACCTCGAGGACTTCGTCGAGGCGCTGGCGCGGCCGACCTCGATGAGCCCCGACCCGTAGGCGCGTCCTACCGTGGGGGCGTGCTGGCGCGCGGGCTGACAGCGACCGACGGGCGGACGCAATCTCCTGCGAGAGAGGGCGGCGTGGTGCTGCGCGACGTCGAGCGAGTGTTCACGACCGGCCGGGGGCGCCGCACGAAGCGGATCGAGGCGCTGGCCGGCCTGACGCTGCGCGTCCAGCCCGGCGAGGTGGTGGCCGTCGTCGGGCCCTCGGGCTGCGGCAAGACCACGCTGCTGGAGCTGGTGTGCGGTCTCCAGGCTCCCGACGCCGGTGCGGTCGAGGCCGCGCCCGCGGTGCTGATGCCCCAGCGCGACCTGCTGCTGCCCTGGATGGACGCCCTGGACAACGCGGGCCTGGCCCGGCGGGTGGCCGGGGCCTCCCGCGAGGAGGCCCGCGTCGCCGCCCGGCCGTTGTTTGCGGCCTTCGGCCTCGAGGGCTTCGAGGACCAGCGACCGGCCGCGCTGAGCGGTGGCATGCGCCAGCGCGTCGCGTTCCTGCGCACGCTGCTGGCCGGCAAGCCCGTCCTCTGCCTCGACGAGCCCTTCGGCGCCCTGGACGCGCTGACCCGCGCCGAGATGCAGGCCTGGCTGGCCGGCGCGCTGGCGACAGACCCCCGCACGACCCTCCTGGTCACCCACGACGTCGAGGAGGCGCTGCTGCTGGCCGACCGCGTGGCGGTGCTCTCCTCGCGCCCCGGACGTGTCGTCGCCGAGCTCGAGGTGCCCGCGCCGCGACCCCGCAGGGCGACCAATTCCGCGCTCGTCGCCCTGCGCGAGCAGGCCATGGAGGCACTTTGGGCCGGCTGAGCGCAGCCGCGGCGGTCGTCGTGCTCCTCGGCGCCTGGGAGCTCTACGCCCGCGCGGGCGGGATCGACGAGCTCGTGCTTCCGGCCCCCAGCGCGATCGGCGAGACCCTGTGGACCGACCGCGGCCTCCTTGCGGAGAACTTCGTCGTCACCGCCACGGAGATCGCCGGCGGGATCGCGCTGGCCCTCGTGCTCGGCTGCGCCCTGGCCGTGGCGCTGCACGTGTCGCGCCCGGTGCGCGGGGCGCTGTACCCGCTGCTGGTGGCCAGCCAGGCCATCCCCATCGTGATCCTCGCCCCCCTCCTGGTCATCTGGCTGGGCTTCGGGGTGCTGCCCAAGCTGGCCATCATCGCGCTGGTCTGCTTCTTTCCCGTGGTCGTGACCACCCTGGACGGCCTGCGCGCCGTCGACCCCGACCAGCGCAAGCTCCTGCGCAGCATGGACGCCTCCCGCACGGCGCTGTTGCGCTTCGTCGAGCTGCCCGCGGCCGCGCCCGCCGCGCTCAGCGGCGCGCGCATCGCGGTGGCCGTCGCGGTGGTGGGAGCGGTGTTCGCCGAGTACGCGGGGTCCAGCAAGGGCCTGGGCCACCTCATGCTGCAGGCCGTGCCCCAGCTCGAGACCCCGCGAGCCTGGGCCGCGGTCGTCGTGCTGGCCGCCTTCTCGGTCACCCTCTTCACCGCCCTGGGCGCGCTGGAACGCCGCCTGACCCACAACGCGGGAGGATCCCACTCGTGACCCGACGCGTCCCGACCCTCGCCGCCCTCCTGGCCGGCGCCCTGACCCTGGCCGCCTGCGGCGAGCGCGAGGAGCCCACCGGCGCCGGCGCCGCCGCCCTGGCGCCGCTGCAGCCGCTGGAGGTCATGCTCGACTTCCCCCCCAGCCCCGAGCACGCCGGCCTGTTCGCTGCGCAGGAGGGCGGGGCGTTCGAGGACGCGCGGCTGGACGTCGAGCTGACCGAGCCGCCCGAGCCCTCGGCTCCGCTGGAGGCGCTGGAGGCCGGCGAGGTCGACATCGCGATCTCCTACGAGCCGGAGCTGCTGCTCGCGCGCGACCGAGGTGCGGACCTGGTCTCCATCGGCGCGCTCGTGCAGGTGCCGCTGACGTCCGTCGTCTCCAGCGGCGAGGACGCCGTGCGGCGCACCGGGCAGCTGCGCGGCCGGCGCGTGGCCACCGCCGGCCTGGCCTACCAGGAGGCGCTGCTGCGCGCGATCCTCCAGCAGAAGGGCGTGCGTCCCGCCGACGTGCGGCTCTCCGACGTCGGCTTCGACCTCCTCGACGCCACCGTGTCGGATCGCTTCGTCGCGGTCTTCGGCGCGACGTGGAACGACGAGGCCGTCGAGCTGGATCGGGCGAACCGCCGCCCCGCCGTCCTGCGGGTCGGCCGCCTGGGGGTGCCCACCTACGCCGAGCTGGTCTTCGTGGTCCGCGCGCAGGACGCCCGCGAGCGCGGCCCCCTCCTGCGGCGGTTCATGCAGGCCGTGGCCAGCGGGCACCGCCTGCTGCGCGAGGACCCCGACGAGGGCACGGCCGTCCTGCTGCGCGAGAACCGCGACCTGAACGCAGCGGCCACCAGGGCCAGCGTGCGCGAGACCCTTCCGCTGTTCTTCCCCGACCAGGAGGACGCGCCGGAGGACCAGGACCGCGAGCGGCCGTTCGGCTTCCAGGACCTCGAGGAGCGGGACGCCTTCGGGCGCTGGATGCTCGCCAACGGCCTCGTACGCTCGCCGCCGGACGCCCGCGTCGCGGCGACCAACGAGTTCCTGCCCGGCGAGGGCATCGTGGTCGACGAGGGCGCCCCCTAGCAGCACCGCCAAGGGTGTGATGGATCGTGGCGCTCCAGGCATGGAGACGGGCTCGGGCGCGGCCTCGGTCTCTCTCCCTCGATGCTGCCGTTCGCCGAGACCGCCGCCCGGCCTCAGGCCGCGACCCGGGCCGTGGGCCTCACTTGGTGCTGGAGCGCCATGGCGTGCGCGCCTGCGAGCCCCGCCCACGCGCCGTAGACGGCGAAGCGCTCGCGCACGACGGCCTCGTCGACGCGGGCGGCCGGGTCCCCGCCGCTGTCCAGGCGGCCCAGCAGCTTGCGAAACCCCAGGTCGCCGGCGGGGAGGACGTCGTAGCGGCCCTGGCCGTGCAGGGCCAGGCACGCGACCGTCCAGCTCCCCACGCCGGGCAGCGCGCGCAGGCGCACCCAGCCGCGCTCGTGGTCGGGGTCCTCCAGGTCGACGCGGCCGCGTGCCACCTCGCGGGCCACGCGGGCCAGGCTCAGCGCCCGCCGGGGTGCGAGATCCCACCCCTCCAGGCGCGCGGGCGAGCAGGCCGCCAGCGCCGCCGCGTCGGGCGCCGCGCCCAGCCCCGTCGCCTCGCACCGCGGCCCCAGCGCGCGGGCGATGCGCCGCTGGATCGCCGCCGCGCGCACCAGCTCGATGAGCTGCTCGCAGACCGCCCAGGCCAGCGCCTCGAAGGGCGGGCGGCGGGTCACCCGCAGCCACGGGCGCCGACGCACCGAGGCGCCGATGAGGGGATCCAACCGGAAGGCCTCGTGGAAGGCGCGCAGGTCCTCGTCCACGCCCAGCGCCCAGCGCAGCCAGCGCAGCGCTGTCGCGGCCACCGCGGGCGTGTCGGCCCAGGCGCCGAGCACTACCCGGTCGAACGTGGGCTGCGCTGCCCGGACGACCGCGGATGCCCCGCCGACCACCACGAGACGCTCCAGCACGCCGCCACGCCTGCGCCACACGCCGTCCATCGACCCGCCCGGGAGCCGGAACGCCCACGCGGGGCGCACCTCGGTGCGAGCCTCGGCCCTCAGCGCCGCTGGCCCAGCACGTGCACGTCGACCAGGAAGGAGCGCGAGGAGACGATGGGCCCCACGCCTCTGGTACGCCGCCGTCGTCGCGCGCGCCGGGTGTGCCTCCCCTTCCAGGCCGCGATGGTGGCCAGACCGGCCACGAAGCTGGTGGCCGCCACCGCGGCGGCCTGGACGGTCGGCTGGGCCAGCGCGCCGCCCGCGGCCGGCCGGTCGGCCAGCTCGCCGTCGACCTCCTCGACGGGGGCGACGGGCAGGCGCTGGGGCTCCACGGTCATGGCCGCCACGATACCGCGCAGGGCGGCTGCTCAGAGAACCTTCTCAAAGACCCGGTAGCGCTTGACGATCCGCCCGCCCATGGCCTCCATGGCCTTGTTCATGTTGTGGTTGGTCTCCAGGATCCACCCCATCTCCCCACCCTTGTACGGGGTCACCGCGGCCATGTCGAAGTGCTCGACGTACAGCTTGGCCGCCACCCCGGTGTGCTGGAACTCGGGCTTGACGCCCAGGAACCCCACCCGCACCCGGTCCACCGTCGAGCCCTTGCGCAGGAAGTGCCACCAGCCCAGCGGGAGCAGGCGCCCGTTCATGCGGCGCAGGACCTGGTTGACGTCTGGCACGGTGATGGCCACGCCGACCGTCTCGCCGTCCTTCTCGGCCACCATGAACCAGTGGGGGTCGAAGACGAGCTGCAGCTCCTGGGCGTAGGCGTCGAGGTCGGCCTTCGTGTAGGGGACGAAGCCCCAGTTGTCCTTCCATGCGGCGTTGTAGACCTCGGCGAAGGCGTCGAGGTCGCGGCGCAGCGAGCGGCGCGACATCTTGCGCACGACGATGCCGTGGCGGGACTCCACCTGCCCGGCCAGGTCGAAGATGATCGGCTTCATCGCGCCGCGATCGGCGATCTCGAGGTTCCACATGTAGAGGTCGATGACCTTCTCGAGCCCCACGCCCTCGCACAGCGGCGCGTAGTGGGGCGGGTGCCAGGGCTGCTTGATCATCGGCGCCAGGTCGAAGCCCTCGATGAGCACGCCGGCCTCGTCGTTCAGCGTGAAGTCGAACGGGCCGACCATGCGGTCGCGGCCCCGGGCGCGCAGCCAGCCCGCCGCGGCCTCCACCAGGGCCGACGCCACCTCGGGGTCGTCCTCCAGTTCCAGGAACCCGAAGTTCCCCCATGCGTTGGCATGATGAGCGTTGAAGGCGTGGTCGATCTGCGCAGAGATGCGTCCGACCACCCTGCCGCCGCGACGGGCCAGGAAGAGCCGGGCATCGCCGTGGCCGAAGAACGCGTTGCAGCGCCGGCTGAGGTACACGTGGCGCTCCAGGCGCAGGGGCGGGACCCACTGGGCGGAGTTAGAGTGCAGCCGGAACGGGAGCTCGATGAACTCTCGCACGTCGCGCCTCGACGCCACCGGTCTGACCTCGACGGGCACGGCGGGCCACCCTACATGGACCAGACCACCACCGACGTCTTCGCCAAGGCCCGCGGCCACGAGCGCGCCGAGCAGCTGCGCGCGGCCCGCGAAGCCGACGTGCTGCCCTACTTCCGTCTGCTCGAGGGTCCCGCCGGGCCCGAGGTGGAGATGGAGGGCGCGCGGCGCATCATGCTGGGCTCCAACAACTACCTCGGGCTCACCGGCGACCCACGCGTGATGGCCGGGGCGCGTGACGCGCTGGAGCGCTACGGCACCGGGTTGACCGGTTCGCGCCTGCTCAACGGCACCACGCCGCTGCACCTGGAGCTCGAGCGCGAGCTTGCCGAGTGGATGGGCACCGAGGCGGCGCTGGTGTTCACCACCGGCCACCAGGCCAACCTGGGCGCGCTGGGCACGCTGCTGGCCCCCGGCGACACGGTTATCGCCGACTCGGGCGACCACGCCTCCATCCTGGACGGCTGCCTGCTCTCCCGGGCCAAGCTGCGCGCCTTCCGCCACAACCGCCTGGACAAGCTCGAGCGCGCGCTCCAGCGCGCCCGGGGCGACGGCGGCGGGGTGCTCGTGGTGGTCGACGGCGTCTTCTCCATGGAGGGCGACGTCGCTCCCCTGCCCGACATCGTCGCGCTGTGCGAACGCCACGGCGCGCGTCTCATGGTCGACGAGGCCCACGGCGCGGGCGTGCTGGGCGCCCGTGGGGCGGGCGCCTCCGAACTGCTGGGGGTCGAGGACCGTGTCGACCTGCGCATGGGCACCTTCTCCAAGTCGTTGGCCTCCTGCGGGGGCTTCGTCGCCGGCCCCGAGGAGGTCATCGACTTCCTGCGCGTCTCCAGCCGGGCGTTCTTGTTCACCGCGGCCTCGGTGCCCGCCGCCGTCGGCGCCGCGCTGGCCGCGCTGCGCGTCCTGCGCTCCGACGACGGCCCGCCGTTGCTGGCGCGTGTCGCGCAGGCGGCGCGCCACCTGCGCGGTGGCCTGCGCGACCTGGGATTCAAGGTGGTGGACGATGAGAGTGCCATCGACACCCCGATCATCCCGGTGCTGGTCGAGGACGACTGGAAGGCGGCGCTCCTGTGGCGCGCGCTCTTCGACGCCGGCGTTTACGTCAACGTGGCCCTGCACCCCGCGGTGCCGCCCGGCGGCGCGCTGCTGCGCACCAGCGTGATGGCCACGCACACGCCCGAGGTGCTCGACCGCGCGCTGGCCGTGTTCGCCGACGTCAGGACCCGCTTCGAGGCGCAGCACGGGCCGTTGCCCGCACTCTGACGTTCACGGAACGAAAACCCCGCTCCGTGCAAGAAGGTGGACGATTGTTCGTTGACCGCCGCGCCGCGCCTCGCATAGCTTGGTGTGAGCGCGCAGCGAGGCGCCGTCCGAGGAGAGGACGATGACCGGCCCATCCGCGGGGGACGAGGCCGGCGTCGGACGCTGCGCGTGGACGCCCAAGCACGAACACCGTCCCAGGAGCCGGACGGCAGAAAGGACTGGATGAGCGCCACAGCGACGATCGCCCCAAAGGATCCGGAGGATCCCCAGTACATGTACGCCCTGCGACGGGCCAACGAGGTGCGCCTCGCGCGCGCCCACACACGCCGCGAGGTGGCTGACGGCAGGCTGGCGGTGGGCGAGGTGGTCCTCACCTGCCCGAGGGAGCTGCACACGATGACCGTCTTCGAGCTCCTGGCCGCCCAGCGCCGGTGGGGGCGCAAGCGTTCGCGTGACCTGCTCGCGGAGGTGGGGCTGCCCGAGACCAAGTCGCTGGGCACCATGACCGAACGCCAGCGCCGGCTGGTGGCCGACCGGCTCGGGTAGGCACCCAGACCGCGCGGGGTTCTCCGCTCTCGGGCGGCACAGGGCCTCGCGCGGGCGTCCCCGGGCTAGGCGCGGAAGGACATGCCGCCGGTGCGCCGGCGGAAGGCCTCGCGCAGCGCCCACCAGGCCAGGCCGGCGACGACGATCCCCACGGCCAGCGGGGCGATCGCCCCGATGACGTCGAGCAGGTAGGCCGCGCCCATGGCGGCCATGCCCAGCGTCGCGGCCAGCAGGGTGGTGTGTGAGCGGTAGCCGGCGAAGTGCTCGCGCACGGTGAACTCGACGGTGCCCAGGGCCACCAGCCCCAAGCCGGCACCGATCAGGACGGCCGTGTCGGGGCCGCGGCTGAAGAACCCGAAGACCAGGATCACCAAGCCGACGAGGATGCACAGCTCGGTAAGCGGTAGGGGCGCCCACGGCGCCTTCGGGGCCTCCTCCGGGCGTGCGCGGCGCCGGGGTGAGCCGGGACGCGGACGGACCGGCGCGGGTGACCGCGAAGGATCCTGGGCGGAAGCGCGCCCGGAGGACTCCGACGAGCGCTTGCGGCTACGACGGCCCATGACCAACCAGGTGTCAGGTGATGAGACGACCTGGGGGCCCGCCCCCGCGGCCACGGGGCCGCGGGGGCACCCCTAAGGGACAGCCCGAGGACAGCTTGACCTGCCACCAGCCCATGAACATGCCGACGATGCCCATCCGGGGGCGGACCTCGTAGGCGCCGCAGCCGGGGATGCCCAGGTCCTCACGTGGTATGCGCACGAACTTGTGCCGCTTGGGATCGATGCGCATCTTCTCCAGCAGCACACGGTTGCGCTCCTGGATCTCGCCGCGGCGAGCCACCTGGTCGCGCGCGGCGCGCAGCCGGGCGGCGAGGTCGTCGCGGGTGGTCTCCAGATCGCCCAGCGACAGGATGCGGGGCCCCACGGTGGGCGGCGCCATACCGACGTCGACGCGCTCGTGGGCCGGGAAGGCGGTCACCAGGCACTCCCCCAGATCCCGCTCCATGCGGGCGATCTGGTCGCGCAACGACCGGCGCGCCGCGCGCTCGCCGGGAGGCGCGAAGGGAGCGTTGCGTACCGCCTCCCGCTGACCCGGCGTGAACTGGATCTCCTCGACAACCATCATGCCTGCTGAGAATAGGGGCTTCGCCCGCCGTCACCCAGCGCGTCGAGGCACAGGTCCAGCGCCTCCTCGACGTGGATGGCGGGAACCCCGGCCACCGCCACGGCGTACAGACGCACGCGGCGCGTCGAGCGCGACACCTCGCGCGCCGGGTCGGTTGCGCCGAACAGGACGGCGACCGGGGAGGCGGCGTCGCACACCACCATGCGCCCCTCGGGAAGGTGATCGGCCGGCTCGTGGGTCCCCAGCCGCTCCCGCCCAGCGGTCAGGCGCATCCCGAGCGGGCCCTGAAGCGCCGCGTCGTCCAGCGCCCACACCGCCACGCCCGTCTCGACCACCGCTATTAGCAGCGCGTCACGAATCCGGTCGCGCGCGCGGAAGCCGCCCCGCAACAGCCGCTGCATCGCCGCCTCCTCGACCGGCGTGCGGTGCACGTCGGGGTCCAGGCCCACATGGCGGTGGAAGACCCGGTAGGCATGGGGGATCGGCTGCCGGCGCAGCGCGACGACCTGCGCGCCGGCGTAGCGGTCGGACAGGCCCCTGAGCCGGACGCGAGCCTCGCGGGTGCTGCGCCCCGGGGTGGCGTCGACCGCCACCTCGACCAGGCGCACGCGGGGGAACTCCTCGGCCAGCACGGGATCGACCCACCCCTCGCGCGCGAGCCCGACGCTCATCCGCCCCGCGGGGCCTCCCACCCCAGGACGGTCGAGCGGCGTTCCAGGCCCTCCAGCCGGCGCTCGAAGTCTGCGGGTTCGAGCTGCCCGATCGCCGTGCCCTGCACCTCGCCGCCGAAGGTCGCGAAGGTCACCTGCGGGCAGACGGCGACCGCGTAGAGGTTGGCCAGCACGCCGTCCTGGTCCCACCCGACCGGGAAGGACCAGTCGTTGGCGCGCACGAGCTGCGCGGTGTCCTCGATGTCGCCCCCCAGGGAGACGGCCGCGAACTGCACGCCGGGGTGCCGGCGGCGCGCTGCCTCCATCACGTCCAGCGCGCCGGTGCAGTCGGCCGCGCGGGTGGCCAGGAAGGCCAGCACGACCGGCCCGCGCTCGGCCAGCGCACACACGTTGAGCACCTGCGCGCCGCGCACCTCGCAGGCAGGCGTGTTCCCCGCCTGCCCCTGCCCGGGGGCCGTGGCCACGTTGGCGAAGGCGTCCTCCAGACCCGAGGTGGCCAGCGGCACGGCGAAGGGCGGCAGGTTCGCCCCCGGCGCCACGCCGCGCGAGCCGATCGAGTCGGTGGTGAACGTGTTGTAGGCGACGTAGGCCAGGAAGACCACGGTGACCAGACCGATGATCCAGCCGCCGCGGCGCGCGAGACCGGGGGGGTCATCGTCCTGCTGAGGCTGGTTCACGCCGGCTGGCGGCGGCGGGGACGCAGCCACGACCACCGCGGGCGCAGTTCCCGCAGGCCCTCGCGCAGGCGGTCGGGGTGCTCGCTGAGCACGAGCACCGCGGGCAGGACCACCAGGACGCCCAGCAGCGAGACCGACAGGTCGACGACGGTCACCGCCCCGAAGTCGCGCAGCATGCGGATGTCGGAGACCACGAGCACCGCGAAGCCGGCGATCGCGGTGATGCCCGACGCGCTCACGGCCTTCCCCGTCGACACGTAGGTGCGCCGCAGCGCGGCGGCGGTCTCCAGGCCGCGCGCCCGCTCGGCGCGGAAGCGCTCGGCCAGCAGCACGCTGAACTCGGTGGAGATGGCGATGACCAGCGCACCGAGCGTCACCGACATCGGGTTCAGCGGCACCTGGGAGACGAAGAGCACGAGCGCCGACCAGCCTGTGGCCAGCACGATGGGCGCCAGAGGCAGCAGCGCGCGGCGCGGCGTGCGCAGGGCCACCAGGAGGACCAGCGCCACGGCGAGCAGGCCGGCGATCAGCGTCAGCACGCGACGGGTGTGGGAGGAGACCTCGGCGTTGGCACTGGCCGCCAGCACGGGCAGGCCTACCAGCTCGACCTCCAGCCCCTCCGGCGGGTCGAGCAGCGTGCGCATCTCGTCGATGACCTCCTGCTGGCGGTCCAGGGGCATGAGCGAGATGCCGAAGCTCAGCGTCGCCTTGGTGCGCTCCTCGTTGAGCACCGACTGGGAGAAGTAGGGGGGCACCGCGGCCAGCAGCGCGTCGATGGCCTGGGCACTGGGTCGGGCGGCCGGCTGTCCGGGCTGCGTGGTGCCCGACAGCAGGTCGGGCAGCGAGAAGGCCGGGCAGACCGCGGCCTCGCCGCAGCCTCGCTCCTCAGTGAAGCCGGCGCGGTCCAGCACGCGCTGCTGGTAGTCGACCATCCACCCGATCGCCGCCGGGTTGCCGAGGGCCTCACCCTCGACGAGCACGTCGATGGTGCCTCCGATGCCCGAGGCCTCCTGCAGTGTCTCGAGGTCCTCCAACGCGCGCAGGTCGGCGGGCACGAGCTGGGTGATGTCGGACTCGACCTCGAGCTGGGTATCCAGCGCCCAGCCGGCGAGGGCCAGCGCCACGCCGACGGCGAGGACCCGCACCGGGTGGCGCACCGCGAGCTCCAGCGATGCATGGCTCCCCGCGCGCAGGCGGGCGGCGCCGGCGCGGCCGCAGCGGCGCACAGCTGCGGGCGGGCGCACGCGCACCACCGGGCGGCCCAGCGCGAGGGCGCCACGACCGAGCGGACGCAGCATCTCGCCCGCCCCGCGCAGCGCCGGCATCAGGCGGCGCGGGAACCCGCCGTCGCCGTCGTCGCGCACCAGCACCAGCGCGGCGATGCCGGCGGTCAGCGTGAGGGCCAGGGCGACGACTATGCCCAGCACGAGCAGCGCGCCGAAACCCTGCACCATGGGCACGGGCGAGAGCAGGAGCACGAGGAAGCCGGCCGCGGTGGCCGCCGCGGCGGTGACCACGGTGGGCGCGCCCGCGCGGGCGACGACCCGCGAGGCCTCGGCCGCGGAGCGCACGCGCGCCTCCTCGACCCGCGACTGGATCTGGATCGCGTAGTCCACGGCCAGGCCGATGAGCACCGGCAGCACGGCGATGGACGCCATGGTCAGCGAGGCGCCGGCCAGCGACAGCGCACCGAAGGTCAGCGCTGCGGCGCCCAGGGCGATGGCCAGCGGCGCCAGGCGCAGCCGGGTGCGGAAGACCAGCGCCAGCGTGGCGGCCATGACCAGCCCGGCGGCGATCAGCAGCACGATGATCGAGCCGGTGATCGAGTCGGTGAGGTCGGCCACCACCACCGGGGCGCCGGTCACCAGGTACTGCCCGCCGGCCCCCAGACGCCAGTCCTCCATCCCAACTGCGGCGCGGATGGTCTCGATGGTCCGGGCCTGCTGCTCGTCGCTGAGGCCGGGCTCCAGACGCACCTGGATGATCGCCGTGTCCGCGCCGCCCTGGGCGTTGGGGAACAGGTAGGAGAAGCGTTCCTTGGGTGCGCACAGCGGCTGCGAGGTGTCGCAGATGAGCTGGGAGACGAACTGCGGGTCGCTCGCGCTGGGGATGCCCCTGATCCCGTAGCGGGCCGCCAGCCCGAAGACCTGCTGCTGGAACTGCGCCTGCACCTGGCCCGCCGCCGCCTCGCCGGCGGCCTGGGCCCCGGCCTGCGACGCCCCGTCCTCGCGGGCCTGCTCGACAGCCTCCTGCGCCGCGGCGTCGGCCTGCTCCCGGCTTGCCTGCAACTGGGTCTGGAACTGGCTCTGGAGCTGGAACGCGGCCTCGTTGATGAAGGTGCCCGGCCCGTAGACCGCGCGCACCGGGCGGTCGGCGGCCATCGTCGCGCAGGGCCCGCCCGGGCCGCCGGGCGGCTGCACGCCGTCGGGCACGTTGCCCGAGATGCAGCCCTCCAGGCCGATGACGCGCCCCAGGTCCTCTCCCAGGAAGGTGTCGGCGATGTCGCCGCGCACCATCACGAACACCGCGTCGTCGCCGAAGGCCTCGCGCCAGCGCTCGGTCGCGGCGTAGACGTCGCTGCCGTCGCCCACCAGCGTGTCCGTGCCGGCCGAGACGTCCAGCCGAGTCGCCATCACCGCGCCGACGAGCGCCAGCACGACCGTGACGACGAGCACCGGCGCCGGGCGTCGCGCGGCAAGGCCCATCAGGGCGTCCAGCGGCCTCCTCATGAGCTGCTTGGGAGGCTAGGGACTACTCCATCCCCAGCGGGCCCTGCGACTCGCCCGACAGGAACTGGCGCACGAAGGCGTTCTCCGAGTCGAACAGCTCCTCCGCGGGACCCGACTCCACGATGCGCCCCTTCCACAGCACCGAGATGTGCTCAGCGACGCGGCGGGCCGTCATGATGTCGTGGGTGATCAGGGTGAAGGCCGGCGGGTGCTGGCCCTCCTTGAGGTCGCCCATCATGTCGGCGTGGATCTCCTGGATGAGCTCGCCCAGCAGGGCGGTGCGCACCGGGTCCAGGCCCGAGTCGGGCTCGTCGAAGAGGACGATGTCGGGGTCGAGCACCAGCGCGCGCGCGAAGCCGGCGCGCTTGCGCATCCCGCCCGACAGCTCGTTGGGCAAGCGCGTGTGCGCGTTGCCCAGGCCGACCTCCTCGAGGCGACGGTTGACGATCTCCCCGATCTCCTCCTCGCCCTTGTCGGTGTGCTGGCGCAGTGGGAAGGCGGTGTTGTCGAAGACGTTCATCGAGCCGAACAGCGCGCCGTCCTGGAAGAGCACGCCGAACTTCTTGCGCATCTCGAACAGGTCGTCGTCGGGCATGTTGGGCACCGACTCGCCGTGGACCAGCACGTCGCCTTCGTCGGGGTACAGCAGGCCGACCATGTGCTTGATGCACACCGACTTGCCCGTGCCCGAAGGGCCCAGGATCATCGAGATCTTTCCCTCGGGCAGGCCCATGTTGAGGCCGCGCAGGATGCGCGCGTGCGGGCCGAAGGCCTTGTGGACGTCGACGAACTCCACGGCGTCGGCCGCGCCGCTGGGACGCTGCTTGCCGGTGTGCCACTGGTACTCCCCGTCGCCCTCGCCGGCCGATGGCGACTCGGACACGACCGACACCCGGGTGCGCGCGTCCTCGCGGGTGCGCTGATCCTCGTCGCGCGGGTCGTCCGCGAACGGCCCCGGCTCGCCCCACAGGTCCTCCTCGGCGGTGCCCGGGCCCTCCAGCTCGTCCCGGGTCAGCGGCTCCTGCGCGGCGCGACGCTCGCCCTCCTGATCGGAACCGACGGCGTGCGCCTGGGTCCGGGGGGCATCGTCAGCCTCCCACGGAGCGACCTCCTCGCGACCCTCGCCCTCGTCATCGCCCTGCCCCTTGCGGGATCCGAAGCGGGGAAGTCGAGCCAATGTCAGCCTCCGATCGGGGCTCTGGGATTCGCGCCCCAGAAGATCGCCGTGCCGAGCATGCCGATGAGGTGCACGATCACGAGGTTCAGCACCATCGACTTCGCGGTCGCGGTGCCCACGCCGACCGGTCCACCGCCGGCCGTGTAGCCGTAGTAGCAGCCCACCAGAACGATGCCGGTGGCCATGAACATGCCCTTGAGCACGCTGTAGAGCAGGTCCGGGGGGTTCTGGAACATCCAGAAGATGAGGAAGTAGCCGCCCGAGCTGACCTCGCCGATCTGCTCGACCACCGCCAGGTAGGAGGCGAAGAAGCCGGCCCCGACCGCCGCGATGTACATGAACGGCAGCACGATCCACGCGGCCAGCAGGCGCGTGGCGCACAGGAAGAGCATCGAGTCGATGCCCATGACCTCCAGGGCGTCGACCTCGTCGGAGATCCGCATGGAGCCGATCTCGGCCACGAATCCGGTGCCCACCTTTGCGGCCATCATGTAGCCGAAGGCGTAGGGCACCAGCTCGCGCAGGTCACACCAGGCGCTGAACACGCCCGCGTAGGCCGGCGAGCCCACGGCGCGGTTGAAGTAGGCGCCCTCGATGCCGCACGTGAGGCCGATGATGAACACCAGGCCCCAGATGACCAGCGTCGAGCCGATGATGAGGATGCCGGCCTGGCGCAGCGCCTCGCCTGAGAACTTCAGCACGCGCAGGCTGTAGACCTGGCCCAGGACGCGCCCGCAGAACTGCGCGATG
Organism: Solirubrobacteraceae bacterium; assembly: GCA_037721455.1. Classification (GTDB taxonomy): domain Bacteria; phylum Actinomycetota; class Thermoleophilia; order Solirubrobacterales; family Solirubrobacteraceae; genus Siliceabacter. The sequence continues at coordinate 26,573 of JBBJOB010000001.1, forward strand.
ACGCCGAAGTTCGCCAGCCACTCGCGGGGGAGGGCGAACCAGCCCATCAGTGGCCCATCCTGTGAGTCCGCGCAGGACGGACCACTATCGAATTACCGTCAGCTCGGGGTTGGTGGCCAGCAGGGTCTGGGTGAAGACGTAGTTGAAGGCGAACGCGCCCAGGAACGAGATAACCACCGCCTGGTTGACCGCCCGCCCGACGCCGGCGGCGCCGCCCGAGGCCGTCATGCCCTTGTAGCAGCAGACGATCGCGATGATCCCGCCGAACAACGTCGTCTTGAGCACGGACGCCCAGAGGTCCGTGGTCGATGCGTTGGTGAAGAAGGTGGCCCAGAACGGCCCCAGCGGCGCGCCGTAGGTCAGCGTGGCCAGGACGCCGCCGAAGATGCCGAACAGCAGCGCGTAGATGTTGAACAGGCCCGTGACCAGCATGAGGGCCAGGAAGCGCGGGACGACGAGGTTCTTGACCGGGTCCACGCCCAGCACCTGCAGCGCGTCGAGCTCCTCGCGGATCTTGCGCGCGCCGAGATCCGCAGTGACCGCGGTGCCGGCGACCCCGGCCAGCACGATGGCCGTCACGAAGGGGGCGAACTCGCGGATGGAAGCGAGGACGAAGAAGCCGCCCAGGCGGTCCAGCGCGCCGAAGAGCACGAGGAAGTTGGCGGCCTGCAGCCCCGGCGCGCCGTACCCGAAGGCGACCGTCGAGATCAGCAGCGGGAACCAGCACAGCTTGAGAGCGAAGAGGAACTGACCGATGAACTCGCCCCCGTAGGGATAGGGCGGGCGGATCGCGGAGGTGATCGTCTTGCCCGTGAGGATCATCATGTCCCCAACCTCCTCGAGCACGCTCTTGGTCGGGAGGAAAGCCCGATCGGCGATGCTGCGGACGGCCACGGTCTTCCTCTCTCCCTTTAAGCGCCCGGGGCGGCGCGAGCCGGCACAGCGTATGTCACCGGTTCCCGGGCTGCCAACCGCTAACCGGGGCAGTCGACGCCCTGTCAACCGCGGCCCGGCGCAGGGGGCATCTGGTACGTTCGCCGCCGCCGTGGGAGGGCCTGGACGTTTCCGCATCGCAGCACGGCGCGCACTGACCGCGGCGCTGGCCTGCGCGCTCGCGCTGAGCGCCTGCGGCGGTGAGGAGCGCCAGGACGCCGGCGAGCCGCGGGGCAGCTTCCCCGTCGAGGTCACCGAGGTCGAGTTCCCCCTCGCGCAGAGCCTCGCCGACCGCACGACCTTCGTCGTCGAGGTGCGCAACACGGGCACCGAGACCATCCCCAACATCGCGGTGACCCTCGACGGGCTGGACCGCTCTGCCAAGGGGGAGGACGTCGCCGCCGATCCCCAGCGGCCGATCTGGATCCTGGAGTCCGGGCCCCGTGGCGGCACCACGGCCTACGTGAACACGTGGGCCAAGGGCGAACTGCCCGCGGGCGAGACCGCGCGCTTCGAGTGGGACGTGACGGCGGTGGAGGCCGGCACCCACGAGCTCACCTACCGCGTCGCCGCCGGCCTGGACGGCAAGGCCCGTGCCCAGGGCGAGGGCGAGCGCGCGCCGGAGGGCGATGTGACCGTCACGATCACCGACCGGCCGACCGACGCGAGGGTGGACCCCGACACCGGCGAGGTCATCCTCGAGGGCGGCGGGTCGCCCGACGACCGCAACGACCCGATCGACCCCTCCGAGGAGAGCCGGGGCGGCGAGTAGCCTTCACTCCCCGTCCGAACACGTCCCCGGAGGCTCCGTGCGCCACAGAATCGACGCGGGCAGCGGCCTGGTCGCCGTCGGCGCCGCGGTACTGCTCGTCAGCCTGTTCCTCGACTGGTACGAGCCGGGGCTGAACGCCTGGTCGGCCTTCGAGATCGTCGACCTCGCGTTGGCAGGCCTCGCCGTGGCCGCAATCGTCGGCGCCGCAGGCCCTCCCGGGCCGGGCGCGGCAATGGTGCGCTGGGGGCCCCTGGTGTCGCTGGCGGCCTTCGTGCTCGTGGCGGCGCAGATCGTCGACCTGCCGCCCGACCTGGACGGCGGCCGCGAGGCGGGCGCCTGGCTGGCGCTGGCCGCGACGCTGGCCATGGGCGCGGGCAGCGCGCTGGCAGTGGCCAGCATCTCCGTGACCGTCGACGTCAAGGGCCGCGATCGCGGCCCGTGGGCCGCGGCCGGCGATCAGCGCGAGGACGAGGACGACGAGCCGATCGAGGAGGCGGGGCGCACCCCAAGCGCCGTGGCCGACCGCCGGGAGGCCGCCGGCCACGAGGGCGCAGTGGCCGACCGCCGGGAGGGGCCCGGCGAGCAGCGCCGGCCCCAGCCCGGTGCCGACCTGGGTACCACCCAGGCCTTCGAGACGTTGCCGGCGTCGCGGGAGGAGGAGGACGGTGACTCGACCCAGAGGGCTGGGCGCCCGCCCGCACACGACCCCCCGCCGCCGCAACATCCGCGGGAGACGGGGTAGGACGCCCACATGAGCGTCGCCACGGGTCCCAGGTCCACCGAGCCCGCGCTTGAGCTGCTGCGCTTTCGCGCGGTCCCCGCGGGCAGCGATGCCGCGGTGCTGGAGCTCGAGGGCCGCTTCGCCACGCCCGCTCCGCGGCGGCTGGGCCGCCCACGGCTGCTGGTGGAGAGTGAGGACGGGCAGGTCGAGGCCGTCGCCATCAGCGGCCAGGAGGCCTTCGCCGGCCCCGACGCCGCCGTGTGGCGCGCGACCTACGCGCTCCCGCTGGCCGCCGTTGACGGCACGTTCACGATCGCCGTGGGACGCCGGCTGACCCTGACCCTCCCCGCCCCCTACGTCGAGACGGCCGAGGGCGCCCCGGCCGCCCACCACGTGCGCCTGGCCCGGGAGGTCAACGGGCTGCGCCGCCGGGCCGACGAGGCCGAGGTGGCGGCCGACGCCGCCAGCACCCGCGGCGACGAGCTGGACGAGCAGCTGAAGAAGGCGCGCGAGCAGGCCGAGGCACTGCGTGGCGAGCTGAGCACCGCGCGGGAGGCCGCCCGTGCCGCCGACCAGAGCACGGAGGGTGCCGCCAGAGAGATGGAGGCCGAGCGAGAGCGCGAGCGCGCGTCCGCGGCGAGTGCGGCGCAGGAGCTGGAGGCCGAGCGCCTGGTGGCCAACCGCACCATCGACCGGGTGCGCCGCGAGGCCGAGATGCGCGGTCAGCAAACCCAGCAGGAGCACACCCGCCGGCTGGAGGCCACACGGCGCGAGCACGAGGAGGCGATGGCTCGTGCCAGCGAGGAGTCGCTGCACCGCCTCGAGGAGGCCGTAGCCGCCCAGCGTGCTCAGACGCTCCGCGCCCGCCACGACCTGAAGGCCGCCCGCGCCGAGCTGGAGGCCATCTCCCAGGAGCAGCCCGCCGCGCGCGACGGCGAGCAGCCCGCCGCGCGCGACGCGACAACCACCACGGGCGAGCATGCCCTGGGGCTCGATTCCGACGACCTGGAGCCGAGCACCGACGAGGTCGCCCAGGCCGCCATCGAGGAGGAGCGCCGCCGCGCGCGCACGACGGAGGTCTCCGACGACACGGGCGGGCAGCGACCCGACCTGGCGACGCGACCCATCACGCTCGAGCTGGCCGACGACGCCACGGCGGCCACGACCCAGACCGTCCGGGTCCTCAACCCGCGCGCCCGCCGCCCGCGGCGCGACCTGGCCGCCGAGGCCAAGGAGGCCAACGAGAGCCGCACACTGCCCGGTGCCGCGGAGATCGGCGCGCAGCACATCGCCCCCGCCACCGATCGCCGCGACCTCACGGCGCGCGCCGCCGGCGACCCCGCCCGGACCCTGGCCGTCGCGGCACTGGCCATCTTTGTTCTCGCCGTGTTCGTGATCGTGCTGGGGGTCGGCCCCTTCTAGTGGTCCGTCCTGTGAGTCCGTGCGCGTTTGGGCGGTTGCCGGCGCCGGCTGGCAAGGACGCAGTGAGGGAGTGGGCCTCTAGGCCCATGACCGAGCGAGGACGCCGCCAGGCGGTGATCGGCGGCCGATCCAAACGGGTGCGGACTTGCAGGATGGGCCACTAGTGGTGGTCCACTAGTGGCGCCGCCACCTGACACCGTGACCGAACGGACTCTCTCCCTTCCGGCCACCGCTGCCGCCCCGCAGATGGCCCGCCGCCACGTGGCCGGTGTCCCCGGGCTGGGCGGGCGGCTGGGCTACGAGGTACTGCTGCTCACCTCAGAGGTCATCACCTTCTTCCTGGCCGAGCGCGAGCCCGACCCCTCCGACCGGCTGGACCTCACGGTGCGCGTGGCGCCCGACCACGTGCGCGTCGAGCTGTCGGGTTCCGTCCCCGCCGAGACGGTGGAGCGCGCCCTGCACTCCCGCGACTCCCCCTCGCTGGGCGGCTACGGCCTGCGGATCCTCGACCGCACCGCCCGACGCTGGGGAGCAGACCGCGCCGACGGGCTCACGCTCTGGTTCGAGTGTGAGGTCGCCGCCGGTCCCCGCTTGCGGTGACCGGGTCTGACGTCGCCGACGGTCCCCGCTTGCGGTGACCGGGTCTGACGTCGCCGACGGTCCCCGCTTGCGGTGACCGTCGGCGAAACCGCCTACACCGGCGCCGCGGCCCCCGGGTGGGCCTGCAGCACCTCCTCGCCCGACTCGC
>JBBJOB010000070.1:0-9009 GCA_037721455.1 Solirubrobacteraceae bacterium
GCGGGGTTGCCCACGCCGTCGTTGCCCACGATCACGATCACCGCGGCCTCCTCGCCGGCGGTGACCCGTGTGTTGCGCTCCAGCGGCGCGACCGCCTCCTCGTCGACGCCGAGCACCTCCGCGACCTCGAGTGCCGACTCGCGGGTGCCCTCGGCGAACTCGATCGTGGTGGCCGACAGCGTCTGGTCGGAGTTGGTCGCCGTCTCGCCGCGCTGGAACCCGCTCTCCGCAACCTCGTCCGCGACGGTCTCGGCCAACCCGTTGACGGTGGTGCCGTTGAGAACGGCCACGTTGACCTCACCTCGCGGCGGCGGACCCTCGTCCTCAGGCGGCGTCTGGGCGGGGGGGGCCGAGTTGGACGGCGCAGCGGCCTGCTGGGCGTCGTCGTCACCACCGAAGACCTGGGTGATGAGGAGCACGCCGACGACCAGCGCCAAGAGGCCGCCGGCGACGACGAGCGCGATCATGCGACCGCCTAAACCGCCGCCGGCGCCGTTGCCGGCCACGGGAGGCGGCGGGGGGGGCGTCCTCGGGCGCGGGCCGCGTGGGGGCGCGGGCCGGGCCGACGCGTCGGTGCGTCGCAGGGCGGCGGCGCGTTGACCGGAGGAGTCGGTCGCGCCACCACGCCCCCCGGCGGCGGCCGCGCGAACGGCCTGGCGATCATCGGTGTCCTGATCACCGGCGGGCGCTCCGGCGCCCTGCGTCGGCGGGGCGCCGCCCACGGGGGTAGCGCCGCGGGCCTGGGCGAAGGCGCGCTCGGACGAGGACGGCCTGGCGGCGGCCGTCGCCGGCGCGGGCACGCCGGCGGGCGGCTGATCGGGAGGCCCGCCCTGGCCCGGCGGCCGGCCGGTTGGGCTCTGCGCCGGAGGTTGGACGGCCTGCCCAGTGGGCGGCGGCTGGCCCTCGCTGGCGGTCGAGGAGGCCGGATTTGGCGCGGGCGGTCCCGTGGGGGCCTCGCCCGAAGCCGGCGCCGACTGGCTCGCGGGGGCGGGCGTCGGCGCAGCGGGGACGCCCGGCGGCTGCACGGGCCGTGGCGCCTGCTGGCCGTTGCCAGCCGGACGCCGGACGCCGGGTGCGGGTGGCGCGGCGGACGTGCGCTGGCGCATGGCTTCCGCGCGCACGCGCGCGGAAAGCTCGGCGTCACGATCGGGCGCCCGGCCCACCCATTCGCGCAGGCGCTTGACCTCGCGTGCCTGGGTGAAGTAGAGCAGCGAGAGAACAGCGAGCCCGACGATCGCGGCGATCCCGGCGTAGGCCCCGACGTCGTCGATCAGCTCCGCCACCAAGGCAGGGGGGATGGCGGCCGTGGCCATGAGGGGCGGCAGTCTAGACCGTCCGTTCACGCGCCCTGATGCTTCGCGGGGCCTCTGCCGGCTCCTGCACGGAACGGTGCAGCGTCGACAACTCGCTGACCTTCCTGGCCAGCGCGGCAGCGTCGCCCTCCAGCACCAGCAGCCCGATCTCGTCGAACATCGCGTCCACGCTGCGTGGGTCCAGCGTCGCGCGGCCGGCCTGCTGGATCTTGTCGGCCTCTGTGGCCAGCGGGCGCTCGTAGGGGTTGAACAGGTCCTCCTGGAGCTTCTCGCCCGGCCGTCGGCCCGTGACCTCGATGGCCACGTCGTCGTCGGGCACCAGGCCCGACAGCTCGATCATCGCCCGGGCGAGCTCCATGATGGCCACGGGCTCGCCCATCTCCAGCACGAAGATCTCCCCGCCCTGGCCCAGCGCGCCCGAGCGGATGATGAGCTGCACCGACTCGGGGATGGTCATGAAGTAGCGCGTCATGCGCGCGTCGGTGACGGTCACCGGCCCGCCCCGCGCGATCTGGCGGCGAAAGATCGGCACCACCGAGCCGGACGACCCCAGCACGTTGCCGAAGCGCACGGCGTTGAAGCGCGTGGCCGGGAAGCGCGCCTGCTCGGCCTCGACGGCGAACTCCGCCAGCGCCTTGGAGGCCCCCATGACCGTGGCCGGAGCGACCGCCTTGTCGGTGGAGACGAGCACGAAGGCCTTCACGCTCGCGTCGCCGGCCACCCGCGCCACGACGCGCGTGGCGATCGCGTTGTTGCGCACGGCTTCGACGGGGTTGGCCTCCATGAGGCCGACGTGCTTGTAGGCGGCGGCGTGAAAGACGACGGTCGGGCGGTGCTCTGCGAAGACCTCGCGCATGCGCTCCTCCCCCTTGCAGTCCGCGAGCACCGCGGCCAGCAGCGCGGGGTGCACGTGGCGGTCGTCGGCCAGCTCGGACTGGATGGCGAAGAGGTTGTCCTCGGCGTGGTCGAGCAGGATGAGCCGCCGCGGCCCCACGCGCGCGATCTGGCGACAGAGCTCCGACCCGATCGAGCCACCCGCCCCCGTGACCAGCACGACCTCGCCGGTCAGGTAGGCGCCCACGCTGTCGAGCTCCATGCGCACTGGCTCACGGCCCAGCACGTCCTCCACCCGCACCTCGCGGGCCTGGCGCACGAGCTGGCCCTGGGTCTGCAGCAACTCGAAGACCGTGGGCAGCGTGCGCACCGGTATCCCGCGCTCGCGGCACGGGCGCACGACGCGCGCGCGCAGGACGCCCGGGGCCGAGGGGATGGCGATCGTCACCTCGTCGGGCTCGGCCTCGTCGAGAATGCGCGCAAGGTCGTCCGTCGTGCCCAGCACCCGCACGCCCTCGACGCGGTTGCGCCGCTTGCGCGGATCGTCGTCGACGAAGCCCACCGGGCGCAGCCCCAGTCCCGGGTTGCGCAGGATCTCGCGCAGCACGAGCCGCCCGCCGTCGCCGGCGCCCACGATGAGCACCCCGCGCGCCCCGCGCCGTGCGTGGAAGCCCCGCGGCGGGCGCTCGTAGAACCGGCGCACGGCGAAGCGCACGCCGCCGACCAGCAGGAGGGACAGCAGCCCGTGCAGGACGATGATGCTGGTCGGCACGCCCACCACCGTGGAGCCGATGGCCAGGTCGAGCACCACGGGCTGGAAGAGCGCGTTGTAGGCCGGCAGGACCAGCGTGGCCACCCCTACCGCGTAGCCCACCTGCACGTAGTCGCTTCCGGTCAGGTAGCGCCACGACTTCCCGTACAGGCCGAACAACGCGAACACGATGAGCGCCCCGCCGACCAACGGGATCAGCGTTGCGTCACGCAGATCCTCGTAGCGCGGCGGCAACCCGATCGCGCCGTCGAAGCGCAGGCGATACGCGATCACGTACGCGAGAGCGACCAACAGCCCGTCCACCGCGAGCTGCACAAGCGCGAAACGGTGAACCGAGGGGGCCGCGGACCGGATCCGGCGGCGCATCCGCAGAAGTGTACGGAGGCGGTCGGTTGGAGCGGTGGCGCGACTCGAGCCGGCCGCCACCGACTGCGGCTACCCTCACGCCCGTGATCACGGACTTCATCCGCGACATCGTGGACACCCTCGGCCCGTTCGGGCTAACGCTGGCCCTCATCGGCGAGACCTTCATCCCGCCCATGCCCTCGGAGGTGATCCTCCCCCTGGGGGGGTTCTTCGTGAGCGAGGGCCGATTGAGCTATCCGGGCGCGGTGCTCGGGGCGACCCTGGGATCGCTGCTGGGAGCGCTGGCGCTCTATTGGCTCGGGCGCGGCGGGCGGCCGCTCGTGCTCAAGGACCGCCGGTGGCTGAAGGTCAAGGAGCGCGACCTGGAACGGGCGGAGCGATGGTTCGAGCGCTACGGGCCGGCGATCGTGCTCGGCGCGCGCGTCGTACCCCTCGCGCGCAGCTACATCTCGCTGCCCGCCGGGACCATGCGCATGGGCCTCCTGCAGTTCGGCGTCCTGACCTTCCTGGGCTCGATGATCTGGAACGCCGCGCTCATCGGCGCCGGCTGGGCGCTGGGCTCGCGCTGGGAAGAGGTCAAGGGCTTCATGGGCACCGCCTCGCCGATCATCGTCGCCGTCGTCGGCCTGGCCACCCTGGCCGTCGGCGTGTGGTGGTGGCGCACGCGGCGCCCCGCGGCGCGGCGCGACCGCGCGCACCAGCCCACCGCCGAGTGAGGGCGCTTCGCGCCGCGCTGGTCGGCGCGCTGCACGGCCCGACCGAGCTGCTGCCGGTCTCGTCGTCGGCCCACGTCGCGCTGCTGCACGACGAGCCCGACCCCGAGCTGCGCAAGGCCTTCGAGGTCGCGCTGCACGCCGGCACCGCGGCGGCGCTGCTGCTCGCGCTGCGCGGCGAGGTCGCCGAGGCGGCCACGGGGCTGGACGCACGCCGTCTGGTGCTGCTGGCCGGGTCGTTCGCGCCGCCGGCCGTCGTGGGGCTGGCGCTGGAGCGCCCGATCGAGCGGCGACTGGGCACGTCCGGCACGACGGCCGCCGGCCTCGCGGTGGGGGGCCTGGCCCTGTGGTGGGCCGACGCGCGGACGCCGCGAGCGCACCCTCGTCGCCGCGACGACGCGGGCCTCGCCGACGCCCTCCTTCTCGGCGTCGCCCAGGCCACCGCGCTGTGGCCCGGGGTGTCGCGCAACGGCGCCACCCTCACCGCGCTGCGCGCACGGGGCTACACGCGCCACGACGCCGGCGTGCTCTCCCGCCACGTCGCGCTGCCGATCATCGCCGGAGCGAGCGTGCTCAAGGGCGTGCGCCTCGCTCGCCGCGGCGTCCCGCGCTCCGAGCTGCCGGCCTTCGCCGCCGGGATCGCCGCCTCGTTCGCGACCACCCTGGCCGCGGTGCCGCTCGTGCACCGCACGGAGCGGGGGGCGCCGCTGTGGCCCTACGCCCTCTACCGCCTCGCGCTCGCCGCCGTCCTGCTCCGCCGCGGGATGCGCGAGGATCGGTGACGATGAGCGACGCCTACGCCGCCGCCGGGGTGGACACCACACGGGCCGACGCCTCGGTGGCCGGCCTGGTCGGCGTGCTGCGCACGATCGACACCGGCCGCGCGTCGCGGGTGGTCGACCTGCCCGGCCACTTCGCCAGCGTGCTGCGCCTCACCGACACCCTGGGCCTCGCGCTGGCCACCGACGGCGTGGGCTCAAAATTGGTGGTGGCCGAGCAGACCGGCCGGCTGGAGACCGTGGGCATCGACTGCGTGGCCATGAACGTCAACGACCTCGTCTGCGTGGGCGCCGAGCCGATCGCGCTGCTGGACTACCTGGCCGTCGAGCAGGCCGACCCTGCGGCGCTGGAGGCCATCGGTCGCGGTCTCAAGGCGGGCGCCGAGGCGGCCGGCGTGGAGATCCCCGGCGGCGAGCTAGCCGTGCTGCCCGACCTGATCCGCGGTCACCCCTCGCCCCACGGCTTCGACCTGTGCGCCACCGCGGTGGGCACCGTCGGGCTGGACGCCATCCTCACCGGCGCCGCGCTGCGCCCCGGCGACGCGCTGGTCGGCGTCCCTTCCAGCGGCCTGCACTCCAACGGCTACACGCTGGCACGGCGCGTCCTCGAGCCGCTGGGCCTCGACGCCCGCCCGCCCGAGCTGGAGGGCGCGAGCGTCGCCGACGCCCTGCTCGAGCCCACCGTGATCTACGTGCGGGCCGCGCTGGACCTCCTACGCGGCGAGACACCCGTCCACGGCCTCGCACACATCACCGGTGGTGGGTTGGGGAACCTCCTGCGCCTCAACGCGCGCGTCGGCTTCGCCATCACCGACCCGCTCCCCGTTCCACCGGTCATCGCACTCGCCGTGCGCGAGAGCGCCATCGGCCCCGCCGAGGCCTGGGAGGTCTTCAACATGGGCTGCGGCCTGGTCGCCGCCGTCCCGGAGCAACACGCCGAGCAGGCCGTCGCGACCCTCGCCGCCCACCACCCGGGCGCCCGGCTCATCGGTGAGGTCACCGACCGCGCCGGCGAGGCGCTCGTGGCCGCCCAGGGCGTGCGCATCACGCGCTGAGGGGGAGCGAAGTCGGTCCCTCGCCAAGCTGCTCTCGGCGCCGCGCTAGGCGACCGACCAGAGCGCGCCGCCGCCCGCCACGGGTTCGGCGCGGGCGCGCCACTCCGCAGCCGCGCGCCACAGCTCGGCGGGCGCACGAGGGCCCGGGAGGTCGCAGACCGCCGCGACCTCGGGCGTCGTCAGGGGGCCGAACCTCGCCAGCGCCTCGTCGAGTACCAGCGGCGGGTCGGGCTCCCCCGCCCCCGCCCGGCGCGCGGCATCGAGCACAGGCGCGACGTGCCACTCGTCGAACACGCCGATCTCCGCGCCGCCCTCCCAGCGAAGCTGGAAGGAGGGGAAGGGCAGACGCCCGTTGTCGCCGTGGTGCTCGGGCGCGGCGGTTCGCACGTACTCCACGTCGGCGCCGAAGGTCTCCACGATGGCGTTGGAGGCCAGGTCGACGGCGAAGCGGTCGACGTCCATCCCGGCCACGCCGCGGGCCGCGTCGACCAGCGCGTCGGACGTGTCGCAGGATCGCCGGCGGCACATCAGCGCCACCCGCAGGGCCCGCAGCATGGGCCCGTCGAGGCGCTGCTCGGCCGCCGCCTTGACGGCCAGGCAGGCCGGATGGGAGCTGCGCGGCGGGCGTTGCAGCCACAAGCGGCCGTCGACCGGCTGGCCGCTCGCGGCGCCCGCGTCGAGCACATGGGCGAGGGTCTCGACGGGCGCCTTGAACTCCCGGGCCAGGCCGCCCATCACCCAGGTGAAAGCCACTCGGCCGGCGAATCTTGCCTCCAGAGCACGCACCGCAGGCTCGGCGGCCCATGACCACGGGCACGCCGGATCGGTGGAACAGGTCACGAAGAGCACGCGCGTCGCCACAATAGACCTCATGACGGCCCCGGTCGGGACCCTACTCAGCAGCCGCTACCGCCTCGACGCCCGGATCGGGACGGGCGGCATGTCCACGGTCTTCCGCGCCTTCGACACCGTCCTGGAGCGCCAGGTGGCCGTCAAGCTGATGCACCGCGACATCGCCGGCGACAGCGACCAGCTCGAGCGCTTCCGCCGCGAGGCCCGGGCCGTGGCCCGCCTCAACCACCCCCACATCGTCCAGGTCATCGACGCCGGCGAGGAGGGCGACCCCGACCGCCCCGAGGCGGGGTGGGCGCCGTTCATCGTCTTCGAGTACGTCGAGGGGGAGACGCTCAAGGACCGCATCCGCCGCCTGGGCCGTCTGCCCGTGGATGAGGCGGTCGCCTACGCGATCGAGATCGCCCGCGCTCTGGGGGTCGCGCACGACCGGGGAATCGTCCACCGCGACGTCAAGCCCCAGAACGTCCTCATCGACGAGGAGGGCGCGGCCAAGGTCACCGACTTCGGCATCGCCCGCACCCTGGAGGAGGAGGGCCTGACCGCCGACGGGCGCGTCCTGGGCACCACCGACTACGTCAGCCCCGAGCAGGCTGTGGGCAACCCGGTCACCGGCCAGTCCGACCTCTACTCGCTGGGGGTGGTGCTCTTCGAGATGCTGACAGGCGACGTCCCCTTCAAGGGCCCTAACCAGATCGCCGTGGCCATGAAGCACGTGCGCGACGACCTCCCCGACGTCGCGGTGCGCCGGCCCGAGATCTCCGCGGCCCTGGGCGCCGTGGTCGACCGTGCGACGACCAAGGATCTCGAGCGACGCTACGCCGACGACCTGACGCTGATCAGCGACCTGGAGGACGTCTTGGCCATCGAGGCCGCGCGCAGCGGCCACTCGACGGGCGAGGCCACGACCGTCCTGCGCACACTGCCGGTGCGCGCCCGCCGGCGTCTCCCCCTGCGGCTGCGCACCTCGGTGGCCGTGCTGGCCGCCATCACTTTGGGCGCCGCGATCGTGGCCGGCGGCCTTATCACCCTGGCCGCCGACCGCACCGAGCGCGGCACCAGTCAGGACCCCGTCGCGCCGCAGCCCGCCGGCCTGACCCCGGTCTCGCTCAAGGCCGACGGCGCGAGCGACTACGACCCGATCGGCGGCGACGGGGAGAGCCCCGAGGACGCCCCGCGGGTGGTCGACGACGATCTGACCACGTTCTGGGACACCGAGACCTATGAGGACTTCAACAACCAGAAGGACGGCGTGGGCATCTACGTCGACGCCGAGCCCGTCGTCGAGGCCCTGCAGATGCAGATCGCCAGCAACACCACGGGGTGGAGCGGGCGGATCCTCGCCGCCCGCGAGGGGCCGCCCGGCGAGATCGACGACCCCGGCTGGGTCGAGCTCGCGCAGGTCGACGACGCCCAGGGCACGCAGGAGGTCGAACTGGCCACCGACGGACAGGCCTTTCGCTACTACCTGGTGTGGATCGAGAGCTTTCCCGAGGAGGCAGATTCGGTGGAGATCGCGGAGATCGTCCTGCTCGAGCGCGCCGGTCAGGACACCGGGGCCCGCTCGGCGCCGAAGCGCTCGACGGCCAGCGCGACGAGGCGGTCGCAGAGGGCCGGGTAGGCGAGGCCGGCGGCGGCCCACAGCTTTGCGTAGACGCTGGTGGGCGTGAAGCCGGGCATCGTGTTGATCTCGTTGAGCAGCACGCTGCCGTCCTCCTCGACGAAGAAGTCCACCCGCGCGAGCCCCGCGCACCCCGCCCGTGCGAAGGCCTCGACGGCCAGCGCGCGCACGCGATCGGCCGCCTGGTCGGCAATGGCCGCGGGCACGCGCAGCTCCATCCCGCCCGCCGTGTACTTGGCCTCGAAGTCATACCAGCGACCGTCCTCGCGGCCGCTCAGGACGATCTCTCCCGGAGGCGACGCCGTCGCGTCGTGGGCGTGGCCCAGGACGGAGCACTCGACCTCCAGGCCGGGGCTGGCCGCCTCGACCACGACGAGGCGATCATGGACGAAGGCGCCCTCCAGCGCGGCGGCCAGCTCCCCGGAGGCGGCGACGCGCGCGATGCCCACCGAGGAGCCCATGCGGGCGGGCTTGACGAACACGGGCAGGCCCAGGCCGCCCACCCGGGCTAGGACGCCATCCGGATCGGCCGACCAGCCCGCGGCGGTCACCGCCTCGTGAGCGACCTGGGGCAGGCCCGCCTGGGCGAAGACCTCCTTGGAAACCACCTTGTCCAGGCACAGCGCCGAGGCCAGCACCCCCGAGCCGACGTAGGGGACGTCGAGCAGCTCGAGCAGGCCCTGGACGGTGCCGTCCTCCCCGAA
>JBBJOB010000071.1:0-8893 GCA_037721455.1 Solirubrobacteraceae bacterium
GCTACGCCGTGGCTGTCAGTCCGCAACACCCGGGAGCGCCGACGATCACGCGCCGGCGATCAGGCGCGCGGCCAGATCGTCGATCGCACGGACCGCAGGGGCGTCGGGATCGTGGTCTATCGGCGCGCGCAGCGCGCGCTCGGCCGCGTGGAAGCACTCGTCGTAGGGGATGGCGCCGGCGAACCCGATTCCGTGGCGCTCCGCGAAGGCGGTGACGATCGCGACGTCACCCTCATCCCGCACCTTGTTGGCGATCAGCCCGACGTGTGGCAGCCCCAGGTCACGCGCCAGGACGGCGACACGCCTCCCGGTCTCCAGCGACGTGCCGTAGGCCTCGACGACCGCGTACATCGCGTCGGCGTGCTCGGCGGTGGCCACGAGCAGGTGCTCGGTCGAAGCCTCCAGGTCCACGATGCAGACGTCCTCGTCGTTGCTCGGCGCAGCGCCGATCACGCCACGCACGGCCATGTGCATGGCGCCCAGGCACCCCGTCGCGGCCTCTCTCGGCTCGGCCGCCACGAGCAGCGACACCCCGTCGGGCGCGGGCACCGCGGAGCCTTCGCAGATCTCCTCCAGCGACATCGCGAGCTCATAGACGCCGTCTTCGTTGCGGCGTACGATCTCGGCCGGGAAGGTCGGCAGGCTGGAGATCCGGGCCGCTGGGATCCCGAGGGTGAGCGAGAGGTTCGGGTTGAGGTCGTTGTCGACGGCCAGCACCCGCCGGCCGCGGCGACCCATCATGCGCGCAAGAGTCCCGGTGATAGAGGTCTTTCCTGCTCCTCCCTTGCCGGCGATCGCCAGTTTCATGGTCGCTTCCCGGGGCTCAAGGTATCGACGGGATCATCACGAGCAGCAGCCCGAGCACGAGCCCGGCACCGCAAAGGAGCGTCAGCGCGAGGACCCATCGCGGTGGCTCCTCCGCCTCCGCGGGATGAGAGCGCACGTCGCGTTGCGCCGCAGATCCGAACACGTCCTGAAAGGAGGGGTCACGTTGCCGAGCGGAGCGGCTCACCGTCGAGCGAGCGCGCCTGCCTGCGGAGCGCGCCGGCGAGGACAGCAGCGCGACCGATACCAGCGTGATGACACCCACCACGATGGACGCGAGCATGAGCGTGATCCCGACGGTCAGCATGCGCCGACCCTACCGCCCGTTCGGCCCGGCGGAGCCGTCTTTGGCGAGCCTGGCCTCGATCGCGTCGCCCGCTTCGGCGAGGGCGACCAGGGCGCTCTCGTCCAGCTCGGCCGCGGGGGCGGCGGCCGGTGGCGCGGGCGCTGAGAGCTGGAGGTGGCGGTGGGGCTGGTCGATCCAGACGAGGTACCAGCCCGGGCCGGCCTGGGCCTGCTCGCCGGCGGGTCCGCCCCGCCCGCCGCGCTGCGCGCCGGCGTGGTAGACGAGCGCGCCGATCATCCCGGCGACGACGCCGCCGTAGGTCGAGCCGATGCGCACCCACGTGGGACTCTGCTGCTTGTCGGGCTCGGCGGTCATGAGGGGCAGGATCGCAGCACTGCGCGCCGCTCGCTGCCGGGCGGGCGCTCGGGCGCCTCAGCCCCGGGCCGGCGCCGGCGCTTCGGCCCGTCGCAAAGCGACGAACTCCTCGTAGCGGCCGAGGAAGGTGTCGAGGGTCCTGCGCGCCTCGGCCAGGCCCTTGGCCCGGTCGTGCAGCTCCTCCATGCCGGCGCGGGTGATCTCGTAGATGCGGCGGGCGGGCCCGAAGCTGGATGGCTCCCACGCCGAGCTCACCAGCCCCTCGCCCTCGAGCTTGCGTAGCGAGCGGTAGAGGCCGCCGGGATCCGAGCCCTCGAAGCCGAACGGCCGCAGGCGTTCGAGCAGTTCGTAGCCGTGGGCCTGCTGCTCGCGGAGCAACAGCAGCAGGCACGGCCGCAGAAAGTTCTTGGGCAGGGCGGGCAGGACGGGATCCATGGTCATGCGCTCTCAGTGATGGGCGTGAGCCCGGCCTTCGATGCAGTCGGCGGCCGCGTCGGGCGACGAGTTGCACCAGCAGTCCTCGTCGCACTCGCCGTGCCCGGGCTTCGTGACGTCGGCGAACTCGTCGGCGAAGCCGCGCTTGCCGGCCTCCTCGCCGACGGCCGTCAGACCGTAGCCCCCGTCGGAGGGCGCGAGGTAGCCGTCGGCCACGAACCGATCGACATAGGCCGCGAGGGTGTCGGCGGGCACGACGAGGAACGTCGACAGCTCCCGCACGGTCGGCGACATGGCAAGCCCCTCGGCACGCATCCAGTACATCGCCTGGAGCAGTTCGTCCCGGACTCTCAACGCCTCAAGCTCGCCCACCGCTCATCACCTCCCCTTGTCCACGACCTACTCGCCGATCACACTAGACGACCAACCATACCGACCGACCGGACCGAGCATCTGGTTATGGCGTCTTGCAGCGCCAGCTATGTGCTTGTTACCCCTAGCGATCGTCAGCCATGCTAGGTTTCGATTCGGAGAGCGAGGAGAGGTCGAAGATGCTGCTGGCGCAACAGGCTGAGGTGAGCACCTCCGCGGAGTACGTGGGGTGGTACGTAGGGATCGGGATCGGCTTCTTGGTCGTTGCCGTCGTGGTCGTGCTCGTCGCGACGATCCTCACGCTCGCGTCCCGCATCGGGGCTCAGGCGCGGATCGGGATCGAGGCGATGGACCAGGCACGCGCAGCCACGCTCCCGGTCTGGGAGATTCAGCACATCAACTCGTCGGCGACGGCCATCTGGAGGGCGGCGGAGTCCGCCCGGAAACTGTTGGGAGGTTGAGATGTTCCTCGCTGTGAACGCGGACGACAAGACGCTCTGGCTCGTCGCGCTGGGGATGGGGCTGGTGGTGATCATCGTGGTCATCGCCCTGCTCACGCTCCTCGTGAAGCTCGTGCGAGACATCGACGTGGGCGTGGCCTCGCTGTGGACCGTCACCAAGCGGCTCGCGCAGAACACGACCGGCCTGTACCAGCTCGCGGGCACCGCCTCGGTCCTGCGGGCCCTGCGCGAAGAGATGATCCGTCATGACAAGCTGCTCTCCGAGCCGGGCGACGACCGATGAGCGAAGGTCTGCTGACGGTTCTGACCGTCGTCGAGATCGTGGCGCTCGTCGTCATCCTCGCGATCTATCTCCTGGTCGTGGCCTACCAGCTGCGCTCCATCGCGTCCACCCTCGCGGAGGTCGCCTTCGGCGCCCGCGCCGTCGAGCGGCAGGTCCGTGCGGTCCGCCACAACGTGGGCCAGATCAACATCGTCCTGGAGGACATCGCGGGAACGCTTCCGAGCGTCGTCGACAAGGCCGAGCGCAAGAGTCGCGGGGGGGTGAGGTCATGACCCTCGTGTGGATCGCCAACGTGCTCTTCCTGTTCGTGATCATCCCGGTGGTGGTCATCATCCTGAGGCGCGTCCTCCAGCCGGCAACCGAGATCAAGGCCTACGCCGACGACATCACCGAGTACGGCGCCCAGTTAGCGCCGCACCTCGAGGCGCTGGGCGAACTGGCCACCACCCGGGAGCTTGTGAAGCAAGCCAACACCGACCTCGAGCGCTACGTCAGGGCGCTCGACCGGATCAGCTAGGAGGCACCCATGGACCCCGCCTTTGTCGTCTTCCTGCTCGGAGTCTTGATCGCGATCATCGCGATCGCCGGCCACCTGATCGCGGTCATCCTGATCCTCAAGCATGTGGTGAACCGGCTCAACATCATCCTCGGGGCCGTCCAGGCAGTCACCACGACATCGCAGCCCGCCGGGGCCATCATCGACGACATCAACGCCGACCTCGGCGCCGGGCGCAAGCTCATGGAGGACTGTGTCGCGCGCCTCGAGGCCAATGCGGCGCCGCCGGCCGGCACGGCGGCGTCTGACCCCGCGCGCCACCCGGAGGACAGGCATGCGACGAACGGCCCGGGCGGAGGGACCGCCACGGCCGCGCCGCCCGCTCGCGCCGACACCGAGGGGCAGGGGCAACACCCGGAGGAGGAGTGGCCACCGCAGGACCGGCCCAGCCCTAACCCGCCGCCGAGCCCCTTGTGGAACCGATAGTCCTGCTGGCCGCTGACGAGCGCTCCAGCGGAGCGCTACCTGCGGTCCGCCGGGGCGGCGCCCGCGCACGGCAGCACTGAACGAAGCACGGAACCGCCCGAGCCTCCCGAGAGTTGGTGGCTCGTCCGGGTGGCTGCTAGCGGGTGCTGCCGTTCGCCGAGGCCGCCGGAACCGGCGGCTCAGGCTTCCATCGCAGCGGCAAGGCGCCCGAACGCCTCGCCGGGGTCGTCCGCCCCGAAGACGGACGAGCCCGCCACCAGCAGCGTCGCACCGGCACCGACGCACTGGGAGACCGTGCGTACGTCGACCCCGCCGTCGACCTCGAGCGCCGTCCCGGCGGGCAGGCGCCCTCGCAGGCGCGCCAGCTTGTCCACCGATGCGGGGATGAACGACTGGCCGCCCCAGCCCGGGTTCACGCTCATGCACAGGACGAGGTCGAGCACGTCGACCACCTCGCTCACGACGTCGACCGGGGTGGACGGGTTGATGGCAAGCCCGGCGCGACAGCCGGCTTCGCGGATGCTCTCGAGGGCGTGGTGGACGTGAGGCGTGGCTTCCTGGTGGATGGTCACGATGTCGGCCCCCGCCTCGACGAAGGCGTCGATGTGCCGTTCGGGACGTTCCACCATCAGATGCACATCGACGATGCCGCCGGCGTCGTGGACCTGCTCGCTGATCGCGTCCGCGATCAGCGAGCCGATCGTGATCGGGGGGACGAAGTGGCCGTCCATGACGTCGACGTGCAGCACCCGTGCGCCGGCCGCGAGCACCTCGCCAACCTGCTCGCCCAGGCGGGCGAAGTCGGCGGCGAGGATCGATGGGGCGACCTGGGGGGTGCTCAGCAACTCGGCGACCGTGGAGGACGACGCCTTCGCGCTCATCACGCGCCCGCCGTGTCGGCCCGCAGGACGTTGCGCACCGCGCCGCAAACCTCCTCCGAGGTCATGCCCAGGCCCGTGAGCGCCTCGGCGCCGGGCGCGGAGGCGCCGAAGCGGTCGATGCCCACGGCGGCGTGCGCATAGCGCTCCCAGCCCAGGGTGACCGCGGCCTCCACCGCGATCGTCGGCACGCCGGCCGGCAGCACCTCGGCGCGGTAGGTCCCGTCCTGTGCGTCGAACAGCTCGCACGAGGGCATCGACACGACGCGTACGCCGAGGCCCTCGGCGGCGAGTGTCGTGCGCGCCTCGAGCGCGAGCGCGACCTCCGAGCCGGTGGCGACGAGGATCGCGTCCGTCGGTCCGTCGGCGTCGGCTTCGGCCAGCACGTACGCGCCACGTGCCAGGCCCTCCGCGCCGGCCAGCGCGTCGCGATCGAGCACCGGGAGATCCTGGCGCGAGAGGACGAGGCAGACCGGCCCCTCGACCTCCTCGAGCGTGACCCGCCACGCCTGCGCGGTCTCGGCGGCGTCGGCGGGGCGCAGGACCACGAGCCCGGGGATGGCGCGCAGCGCGAGCAGGTGCTCGACGGGCTGGTGGGTCGGCCCGTCCTCGCCGAGGCCGACGGAGTCGTGGGTGAAGACCCAGGCCACGGGAAGCTTCATGAGGGCGGACAGCCTGATGGCCGGGCGCATGTAGTCCGAGAAAATCAGGAACGTCGATCCGTAGGGCCGCACGATCCCCCCGTGCTGCGCGAGCCCGTTGACCGCCGCGCCCATCGCGTGCTCGCGGACGCCCCAGTGCACGTTGCGCCCGGCGTGCTCGCGCGTGAAGCTGGCCTCCTCCTTGAACTCCGTCTTGGTGGACTCGACGAGATCTGCCGCGCCGCCCACCATGGTCGGGACGAGGGGGGCGAACGCCTGCATGACGGCAGCCCCGGCGGACCGCGTGGCCAGCGCCGCGCGCTCGGCCGGGTCGAAGATCGGAAGCGAGGGTGCCACCGGCTCGCTCGGGCGGGCGGCCTGCGCCGCGTCCCACTCCGCCGCCAGTTCGGGCTCGCGCTCGCGCCAGGCAGAGAATCGCTCCTCCCAGGCGCGCTGGGCCGCGGCGCCGCGCTCGCGGCACCCGTCCATCATGTGCTCGCGGACGTCCGCGGGCACATGGAAGTGCTGGTCGGGATCAAGGCCCAGCGCCTGCTTGGTCGCCCGGACCTCCTCCGCACCCAGCGCCGCGCCATGGGCGCCGGCCGTGCCCTGCTTGGTGGGCGCGGGCCACCCGATGACCGAGCGCACACGCACCAGCGTCGGCCGCTCGTCCTGGGCGCATGCAGAGGCGATCGCAGCCTCGATCGCGTCGAGGTCGTTGGCGTCCTCGACGCTGCTGGTGTGCCAGCCGTAGGCGCGGAAACGCGCCTCGACGTCCTCGGTGGCGAACGCGAGGCTGGTGGGGCCGTCGATGGTGATCTGGTTGTCGTCGTAGATGACGACGAGACGGCCGAGGCCGAGGTGGCCGGCCAGCGAGGCGGCCTCCGCGGAGATGCCCTCCATCAGGTCGCCGTCCGAGCACATCGCGAACGTGCGGTGGTCGACGACCTGGTCGGTGTAGCGCTCGCGCAGGAAGCGCTCGGCCATGGCCATGCCCACGGCGTTGGCGAACCCCTGCCCGAGCGGCCCGGTCGTGGTCTCCACCCCGGGGGTGACGTGGACACGATCGCGTTCCGGGTGGCCGGGCGTGCGCGACCCCCACTGGCGGAAGTGGCGCAGCTCGTCGATGGGCAGGTCGTAGCCGGTCAGGTGGAGCGCCGCGTAGAGCAGCATCGAGGCGTGTCCGGCCGACAGGACGAAGCGGTCCCGGTCGGGCCACAAGGGGTCCTCGGGGTTGTGGTGCAGCGCGCGCGCGAACAGCGCGTAGGCGACGGGCGCCATGCCCAGCGGCATCCCCGGGTGCCCGGAGCCGGCGCGCTCGACGCCGTCGATGGCCAGCGAGCGGATGGTGTCCACGCAGCGCTGTTCCAGCGCCGCGTCCCGGGTCGTGGTGGCACCGGTGGAGGTCGGCGACACGCTCATGCGCGGTCGAGCGGGCTGGGCGGGGGCAAGGGCATCATCGCGGCAACGTAGCCATGCCAGCATAGACAAGCAACGGAACGATCGCGATGTCGCATAGAGAGTGTCTGCGAACAGCGGACCGTGGGCCGCTGCCAGGCGCTTCCTCCTCGGTAGGTGTCCAGCACACCAACCGCTACAGTGGGAAACATGAAGCTCGCTGTAGCTGGTAAGGGAGGCTCGGGCAAGACCTCCATCTCGGGAACGATGGCCCGCCTGCTCGCGCGCCAGGGACACCGTGTCCTGGCCATCGACGGTGATTCGAACCCAAACCTCGCCCTGACCCTGGGCATCGCACCCGAGCGGATGGGCGAGATGCCCACCCTCTCGCGCGACATGCTGACCCGCACCGCGTCGGGCGGCGCGACGCTCACCCAGACCCTCGACGAGGTCCGTGCCACCCACTCGACGACCGGCCCGGACGGGGTGAGCCTGCTCATCATGGCCCACCCGCACCACGCGGGCACCGGGTGACTGTGCTCCCTCCACGCTACGGTCCGTAGCGTCATCGAAGCAGCACCGGAGCAGGACGTGTGCATCCTCGACACGGAAGCGTCTCCCGAGCACCTCTCGCGCGGGACCGCGCGTTACGCGGACGGGATGCTGGTGGTGGTCGAGCCCTACTACAAGTCGCTGGAGACCGGGCGGCGAATGGCTGTCCTGGGCCTCGACCTGGGCCTGGAGCGCGTCGGCCTGGTGGCCAACAAGGTCCGCGACGAGCGCGAGCTGGAGGCGGTGACGCAGTTCGCCGCCCAGCACGAGCTCGATGTCGCCGGCGTGGTCCCCTTCGACGAGCGCATGCCCGGGGCTGAGCGGGCTGGGGCCGCGCCGCTGGACTTCGCCCCCGACTCCGACGCCGTGGCCGCCATCGGCGCCCTGGCGCAGAACTGGGTCATCGATGGACGAGCTTGAGATCCTGCGCGTCCGCGACGAGGTGCTCCAGGCCATGTACTGGATGCGCGCGGAAGGCCTGGCGGAGGCCCCGACGCCGGCCGAGCTGGCGCGCTTTCTGGCCGTGCCCGCCGGCACCCTGAGCGCCTACCTCGAGCGCTTCGCGGCCGACGGGCTGCTCGAGCCGGCCGGCGAGGGCTTCCGGCTCACCGCCCAGGGCATCGAGGCGGGCAAGCGCACCTTCGCCGAGGAGTTCGCCGACCTCACCAAGCCCGGCCACGGCGAGTGCGACGAGGACTGCTGGTGCAACGCCTCGCCCGACGCGGCCGCGCGCTGCCTCGAGGAGCACCGGGTGGGGCAGGCCCACTCCCACCACTGAGGGTCCCGGGCCCGGTGGAACCCTGAGGAACCCTGATGCGGCGGCGGACTGGGACCGTCGCTACTCCGAGCAGGACCTGATCTTCTCGGCGGAGCCGACCTCGATCCTCGTCGAGCTCGTCGCCGGGCTGTCGCCAGGCCGCGCGCTTGACCTCGGGGCCGGGGAGGGGCGCAACACGCTTTGGCTCGCCCAGCAGGGCTGGCGGGTGACCGCCGTCGACTTCTCGCGCACCGGCCTGGCCAAGGCGCAGCGCCGGGCACGTGCCGACGGGCTCGACATCAGCTGCGTCCACGCCGACCTGCGCGAGCACCAGCCACCGGTGCAGGCGTTCGACCTCGTGTTGATGGCCTTCGTCCATCCGCTCCCCGACCAGCGCCCGACCATCTTCCGGCGCGCCGCCGACGCGGTAGCGCCCGGCGGTCACCTGCTGGCCGTCGGGCGCGACCTGTCCGACTGCCACTCGGGCTACGGAGGCCCGTCCGATCCGCAGCGGCGATACACGCCGCAGCGGTTGGCCGGCGCCTTCCCCGGTCTGCTGGAGCTGCGCCGCGACGCGGTCAGGCGCCCGCCCCGCCCGGACGAGGAGCCGCCGGGGCCGACGGACACCGTCGTGTGGTGCACGCGCCC
>JBBJOB010000072.1:0-8837 GCA_037721455.1 Solirubrobacteraceae bacterium
TCTGGGCGCCCCGATTGTCCTCCCAGCGCGAGGGTGGCTCGCCCGCGCAAGTATCGAGCCCGCCCGCCCCGGTCCCGATCACCGTGCGGTTGATGTCGGCCAAGCGACGCGTGGCGACCTCGATCGCCTCGGGGCTTTCGTCGATGAGGACGTAGCCCCGGCCGTTCTTCGCCGCGACCGCGCCCAGCGTGCCGCTGCCTGCGAAGAAGTCGAGGCACATGTCGCCGGGGCGGGAAGAGGCGACGACCATCCGCCGCACGATCCCTTCGGGCTTCTGGCTCGGGTAGCCGGTCTTCTCGCGGCCGTTGGTCGGCACGATCGTGTGCCACCAGACGTCCGTGGGGAGCTTGCCCAGCGTCGCCTTCTCCGGCGTCACCAGACCGGGAGCCATATACGGCTCACGATCGACCTCAGCGCAGTCGAAATAGCATCGCTCGGAGTCCTTCGCGTAGACGAGGATCGTGTCGTGCTTGGCCGGCCACCGCTTCTTCGAGCGTGCGCCGTAGTCGTAGGCCCAGATGATCTCGTTGAGGAAGTTCGCCCGACCAAAGACCTCATCGAGGAGGAGCTTGCAGTAGTGCGCCTCGCGGTAGTCGATGTGGAAGTAGAGCGTTCCGGTCGTCGTGAGGACACGCCGCGCCTCAACCAGGCGCGGCTCAAGGAAGGCGAGGTAGTCGGCAAACTCATCGACGTAGGAGGACTCCGCGAGCAGTCGGGTCGCGTAGCGCCGCCCGCCGAACCCGACCCGATCGCCGGTCTCGTCCGGCTCGGTCCTGAGCGTCTTCCGCGTCTGCCTCTTACCCGTGTTGAAGGGTGGGTCGATGTAGATCATCTGGAACGCCTCGTCGGCGAGCGTCGGAAGAACCTGCATGTTGTCGCCTACGACGATGCGGTTCGCGAGGCGACTCATACCCCTCCAACGCTATGGGCCCCACCGGCGGACACCCTCATCACGCATGGCCCGGCCGATGCGGAAAGGGAGGAGATCCCGGCGGGCCGGGCGCGTGAAGGGCCCCAGTCCCGGGAAACAGTGTCCCGGTGGCGGGCACCGAGCTGACCTTCGACGACGGCCCGGACCCGATCTGGACCCCCGCCGTCCTGAACGCGCTGCGCGAGGAGGGGCTGCGTGCGACGTTCTTCGTCGTGGGCCTCCGGGCCGCCCGCCGGCCGGGCCTCGTCGAGGCGATCGTCGCTGACGGGCACGCTGTGGAGCTGCACTGCCATGAGCACGTGCGCCACACCGACCTGGACGTCGACGCGCTGTCCCGCGACACCGAGTGCGCGCTGGCCGTGCTGCGCGAGCAGGGCGTTCGTCCCACGCGCTGGCGGCCTCCGTGGGGCGTCATCGCGCCGGAGAGCGCGATCGTCGCGCGGCGTCACGGGCTGCGCCTGGAGAGGTGGAGCGCCGATCCGCACGACTGGCGCGGCGACCCCGCCGACAAGATGCTCGCTGCGGTCGAGCCCCACCTGCGCCCGGGTGCCTGCGTGCTGTTGCACGACGGTCTCGGGCCGGGCGCGGAGCGCTCGGGCTGCGCGCAGACCGTGGCGTTGGTGCGCCGTCTGGGCCCGCTGCTGCTCGCCCGCGGGCTGGCGCAGCCGCGCGAGCGCCAGGCGTGGCCCGTGGGCGCCTCGGGCAAGAAGTCCACGTGACCCGCGCGAGCACGCCAGTCGCGCAGGCCGCGAGTCTCGAGGCAGCCCTGCGGAGCATCGCGGCGAGCGCCGGCGCGCTCGACGCCGACCCGGCCTTCCCGCGCGAGGCCCTGGAGTCGCTCGACGCCGGCGGCGCCCTGGCCGCCGCGCTGCCGGCACACGGAGGAGGGCGCCCGCCGTTCGCCGCCGAGCTGTGGGCCGTGCGCCGGACGGCGCGCGCCGACGGGTCGGTCGGGCGCGTCGTCGACGGCCATCTCAACGCTGTGGAGCGCATCGACGTGGCCTGCCCCGAGCCGCTGCGCGGCGACCTGCTGGACCGGGTCGCGCGCGGCGGAACGTGGCTGGGCGTCTGGGGGGCCGACCCGCCGGGCGTATCCGACGAGGCGCCCGCCAGCCTGGAGCGCCGGAGCGGGACGCTGCGCCTGACCGGCACGAAGGACTTCTGCTCGGGGGCGGGCGGCCTGCACGGAGCGCTGGTCGTCGCGCGCGACGGCGAGCAGCGTGTGCTCGCCTACGTGGAGCTCGGCGAGGGCGTCGAGGTCGACCGAAGCTGGTTTCGCGCAGCGGGGATGCGCGCCTCGGAGAGCCATCGCGTGCGCTTCGACGGCGCTCGGGTCGCGGCCCTGCTCGGGGGGCCGGGCGAGCTGCTGCGTCAGCCGTGGTTCGCCCGCGACGCGATCCGCACCGCGGCCACCTGGGCGGGCCTCGCCGACCGGGCCCAGGAGGCTGCCCACGCGGCGCTGGCGCCGCGGGTGCGCGCGGGTGACGAGCTCGCCGCGCTGGCCCTGGGGCGCATCGCGACCCATGCGACGACGATCGACCTGTGGCTGGAGCGCGGAGCGGACGCTGGCGACGAGGCGGTGCGCGCCGTGGCGCCGGACGGGCCCCGCTCGCTGGGCGATCTGTCCATCCACCTGCGTGACGGCGTGG
This sequence comes from Solirubrobacteraceae bacterium, assembly GCA_037721455.1. GTDB lineage: Bacteria > Actinomycetota > Thermoleophilia > Solirubrobacterales > Solirubrobacteraceae > Siliceabacter. The sequence continues at coordinate 2,581 of JBBJOB010000072.1, forward strand.
CGTCCGCGGCGAGCGCGCTCGTGGACGAGGCGCTGCGGGCCGCCGGGTCGCGGCCGCTGGTCGAGGGCGGTGCGCTGGACCGCACTGCGCGTGACCTGCGGGTCTTCCTGCTCCAGCACCGCCTCGATCCGCTCCTGGCCCGCTCGGGACGGACGCTGGCGGGCGCGTGACCGCCCGGCCCCGCCTGCGTGGCGCGTTCTTCGATGCCCTGTACGCGCGCGAGCATGATCCCTGGGACTTCGAGACCAGCCCCTACGAGCGCGCGAAGTACGACCGCACGGTCGCGGCGATCGCCCACCGTCGCTGGGGCCGCGCCCTGGAGGTCGGCTGCTCCATCGGCGTGCTCACCGCGCACCTGGCCGAGCACTGCGACGAGCTGTGCGCGACCGATGTCGCCCAGGCGGCCGTCGACGCGGCCCGCGCGCGACTGTGCTCGACGGGACACGTGAGCGTGCGCCGCGCCGAGTTCCCCGAGGAGCTGCCCGCCGGCCCCTGGGACCTCATCGTCTGCTCGGAGGTCCTCTACTACCTCGACCGCCCGACGCTCGGGCGAGCGGTCGACGCGTGCGCCCGGGCGCTGGCGCCCGGCGGCGCGCTGGTGGCCGTGCACTGGCGTCATCCGACGCAGCGCTACCCCCTGCGCGGCGACGAGGTCCACGTCGTGCTCGAAGAGCGTCTCGGCCTGCGCCACTCACACGCCGAGGCGACCGACGACTACCGCCTGGACCGCTGGGAGGCGGCGACGTGAGGGAGGGGGAGCGGCTCGTCGTGGTGGGCGGCGGACCGGCGGGCCTGAGCACCGCGCGCGCCTATCGCGACGCGGGCGGCAGGGCCGCGCTGACGCTGCTGAGCGCCGAGGAGCATCCGCCCTACCAGCGACCGCCGCTGACCAAGGAGTTCCTGCGCGGCGAGCAGCAGCGCGCGGACCTGTGGCTCGAGGACGAGCAGTGGTACGTCGACAACGGCGTCGATCTCCGCCTCGGGACGCGCGCTGAAGGCCTCGATCTTCATCGCGGCGTCGTGCGCGCCGGCTCCCGCGAGCATCCGTTCGACGCCTGTGTGCTGGCCACGGGCTCGCGGCCCAAGCGGCCCCCGTTCCCGGGCGGCGACGATCCGGGACTGCTCACCATGCGCACCCTGGACGACAGCGAGCGTCTGCGCGCGAGCGCCGGCCCGCAGGACGCGGTGGTCGTGATCGGCGCCGGTTTCATCGGCTGCGAGGCGGCCGCCTCGCTGGCCATGCGCGGCGCGGCGGTGACCCTGGTCGCACCCGAGTCCGTCCCGCTGGAGCCGCGCCTGGGCCAGCGCGCCGGCGCACGGCTGGCGGGCTGGCTGGAGGAGGCCGGTGTGGTGCTGCGCCTGGAGGCCCAGGTGGAGTCGATCAGCCGCGTCGGGCCGTGGGAGGTGGCGCTGGCCGGCGGTGAGCGGCTTCGGGCGGCGGCGGTCGTGGCGGCCACCGGGGTCGCCCCGCGGATGGAGCTGACCCGCGCCGCGGGGCTGCACGAGGAGCAGGGCGCCGTGGCGGTGGATGCGCGCATGCGCTGCGGCGACGAGCGCGTGCTGGCGGTCGGCGACGTCGCCGCCGCGCAGCACGCGAGCGCGGGCCGGCGCCTGCGCGTGGAGCACTGGGGCGACGCGCTGGTCCACGGCGAGGTCGCCGGGCGCACGCTGGCCGGGGAGGACGCGGCGTGGCGCGAGCCGCCAGGCTTCTGGTCGACCATCGGCGAGCGCACGATCAAGCACGCCGCCTGGGGTGACGGGCACGACGAGGCGATCGTCGAGGTCGACGAGCCCGACCGGCTCGTCGTGCGCTACCGCCGGGGTGGCGCGGAGGTCGGCGTGCTCGCCCACAACGACGACGAGGCCTACGAGGGCTCGCGCGATGCGCTGCGCGCGGCGGGGAGCGGGCGCTGAGCCCCGCGCTCCCTCCGCCGCACCCCGCCCTCCTGGTCGGCGTGGCGATCCCCGCGCTCGACGAGGAGGAGTCGATCGCGGGCTGTCTCGAAGCGCTGGCCGGCCAGCGCGGGTTGCCGCACGGCGCCTTCGAGGTGCTGCTGGTGCTCGACGGCTGCTCGGACGCGACTGCACACCGCGCGCAGGAGGCGGCGGCGCGGCGGCCCGGCCTCGCCCTCCACCTGGTGGAGCGCGAGACCGGCGGTGTCGGCGTGGCCCGCCGCGCCGGGATGGATCTGGCCTGCGAGCGGCTGCTGAGCGTGGGCCGCCCGGGCGGCCTGGTCGCCACGACCGACGCCGACACCCGCGTGGCGCCCGACTGGCTGGCCACGCAGTTACGCCACCTCGCAGCGGGCGCAGTCGCCGTCGGCGGCCGGGTGGAGCTCGACGGCCAGCCGCCGGCGGCCGCAGCGCGAAGGCGCAAGGAGCGCCACGCCCGGCGCCTGGCTCACCTGCGCGCCGAGGGCGGTCACGGGGTGGCCCTCCTCGCCCACCCGCACTTCGGCGGAGCGTCCATCGGCCTCAGCGCCCGCGCCTACCGTGCCGTGGGGGGCCTGCCGCCCCACCCGTTCCTCGAGGATCGCGCGCTCGAGCTCGCGCTGTTGCGCGCCGGCCTGCCCATCGCCCGACCCGACGACGTGCGCGTCACCACCTCCGCGCGCCTGGTCGGCCGCGCGCCCTGGGGCCTGGCGCGGCTGCTGGCGCAGGCCTGAGGTGTATCGCGACCGGACGGCCGACGCGGTGGCTCGCGCCGCGGGGATCGCTGCACTGACTCGATCGCTCTGACCCGGGTCAGCCCGGGGGGCGCACGAGCGCCTGCGCGGTGCGCACGTCCGGCGCGATGCCCAGGCGGACGTTGTCGTCGTCGCAGGCGATGACGGCGTCCTGGCTCGGGCCGTCGAAGGTGGTGTCCTGGCGGCGGGCGTCGGGGAAGGCGGCGGCGTACCACTGCGTCATGGACCGACACAGGCTCTCGCCCTCGCCGGGGCGTGCGGCGAGGGAGACGCCGACGGCGGTGCGCTCGTCCGCGCTCCAGACGGTCACCTCGCTGCCTGCCCAGGGCGCGACGGCGGCCATGGGGTCCTCCAGCGCGCGCTCGGGGTCGCCGCCGGGGGCCTCGAAGAGCCACAGGAGCTCGGCGGCGCCCAGGGTGGTGCGCAGCTCGCCTCGCCATGGGCCGCCCAGGTCACCGGGGCCGGGCGGCTCGACCGGCTGGGTCTCGCCGTAGCGCTCGGGGAAGAGGATCTGGGCGGTGGCGGTCGGCGGGCGCTCGTAAGCCGCGTCGACGGCGTCCCAGCCGCCCTCCTCGTAGAGGCCGCACACGAACTCCAGGCCGGCGGCGTAGGGGAACAGCAGCTGGTTGCGCAGGTAGGGCGGCAGCGCGGCGAGCTGGCGCTGGGAGTCGACCACCGAGCCCAGGTCGCCCAGGGTGGACAGCGCGTCCAGCGGGCCGATGTGCCTGGCGCCGTAGACCTGGGTCAGCAGCGTGGCGTCGCCCTCGACCAGGGCGAGGCCGGCCAGGTCGCCGTCGGCGCGTGCCGGATCGGGCTCGTCGGGGACGGGGAGCTCGAGTGTCTGGTCGGCCAGCGCGTGCTCGAGCTCGTGGGCCAGCGTCAGCTCCTCCAGGGCGCCCGGGTCGTCGCCCGACTTGACGAGCAGGGTCTCGCTCGACGGCTCGTAGAGGCCGGCGACCTGGCCGGCCAGCAGCTCCTCGGCCAGCGCGTAGAGGTCGGCGTCGGGCGGCAGCGCCCCCAGGGCCTTCAGCGCGCGGCCGTCGCGGTCGGCCTCCTCGCGGGAGTAGTCCTCCTCCAGCAGCTCGCGCACCCGCTCGCGCAGCTCGCGGTCGTCGAGGAACTCGGGGTCGACGGGCTCGTCGAACTCCAGCTCGCGCAGCTCCTCCACGCGCTGGGCCACGACATCGGTGAGCTCCTCCTGGGTGTCGGGCCCCTCCTCGGTCAGCCCCTCCAACAGGCCTTCCAGGCCGCCGCCGCCCTCCTGTTCGCCGACCGCCGCGGGGCAGCCGCCGCCCAGCTCGCCCAGCAGGTCCTGGAGGCCGCTGTCGCCGCCGTCGGGCTCCTCCTGCGGACGCGGCTCCTGCGGACGGGGCTGCAGCGTGCGCAGCTCCTCACGCAGCTCGGCCAGTTGCTGGCGCGTGCGCTCGAGCTCGGTCTGAGTCTCGCCGCGCTCCTGGTACTGCGTGGCAGCGACCAAGATCGCGACGGCCAGCACCACGAGGCCGGCCAGGGCGGCGAGCACACTGCGCATTCGTCCACCGTACCGCCGCGGGCGTAGCGGCCGCGGCGCTGCGCGGGTACAACTCGTCCGTGCCCGAACTTCTGCTTGGCCCCATGCTGCGCCATGTCGAGTGCACGGAGGCGACCGTGTGGGTCGAGACCGACGCGCCCTGCGAGGTCCGCGTGCTGGATCGCGCGGCACGCACGTTCTGCGTCGCCGGGCGCCACTACGCGCTGATCGAGCTGACCGGCCTCGAGCCGGGCAGCACGCTGCCCTACACGGTGAGCCTCGACGGCGCGCACGCCTGGCCGACGCCCGGCGACCCGTTCCCTGCGCCTGTGATCCGACCCCTGCAGTCCAACAGCGAGGCGCGCCTGGTGTTCGGCTCGTGCCGGGTCTCGCGCCCGGACGAGCCTCCGTGGACGCTGGACCCCGGCGAGGACAAACGGGGCCAGGGCATCGACGCCCTGCGCACGCTCGCCCTGGGCCTCACCCGGGGCGAGCCCGATGACCTGCCCGACTGCCTGCTGATGCTCGGCGACCAGGTCTACGCCGACGACCTCTCGCCCACGATGCTCGAGCTCACCAGGTCGCGCAGGGACGCCATCGGCGTGCCCGACGACGAGCTGGGCGACTTCGAGGAGTACGCGGCCGCCTACCACGAGGCGTGGGGCGGGCCGGTGATGCGCTGGCTGCTGTCCACGGTGCCCACCGCCATGATCTTCGACGACCACGAGATCCACGCCCAGTGGAAGATCTCCCAGGACTGGATGGACGGACTGTGGGCCCACGACTGGTTCGAGGGCCACATCGCCGACGGCCTGATGGCCTACTGGGTCTACCAGCACCTGGGCAACCTCTCCTGCAAGGAGCTGCGCGCCAGCGAGATCTACGACCACGCCCGTACGCACGACGACGCGGAGGCGTTCCTGCGCGAGCGCATGCGCGAAGCCCACCGCCAGCCCGGGCCCAGCCGCTGGAGCTTCTCTCGCGACCTGGGAGGGGCACGCCTGGTGGTCATCGACTCGCGGGCCGGCCGGATCATCGACCCCGGCGAGCGCCAGATGGTCGACGACGGCGAGTGGGACTGGATCGTCGAGCGCTGCAGTGGTGACCACGAGCACCTGCTGCTGGCCAGCTCGGTGCCCTTCTTCCTCACCCAGGGCCTGCACCACGTCGAGGCCTGGGACGAAGCGGTGGCCGACGGCGCCTGGGGGCCGCAGATGGCCCGGGTGGCTGAGAAGCTGCGCCAGACCGGCGTCATGGACCATTGGGCGTCCTTCCACCGCTCCTTCGAGGGGCTGGGCCGGCTGCTGCGCGACCTGGCCACCGGCGTCCACGGCGATCCGCCGGCGTCGATCGTGATGCTGTCGGGCGATGTCCACCATTGCTATCTCGCCCAGGTCGGCTTCCCGCCGGGCACGGGGGCGCGCACGCCCGTGTGGCAGGCGGTGTGCTCGGCCTACCGCAAGAGCCTGCCGCCGCACGAGCGGGCGGTGATGCGCTTTGGCAACTCCCGGGTGGCCGGGACCCTCGCGCGGGCGCTGGCGCGCGCCGCCGGCGTGAAGCACCCCGAGGTCGGCTGGCGCGTGGTCGAGGACCCCTGCTACGACAACCAGGTCGGCATGCTCGAGCTCGGCCCCGGGAGGGCTCGTGTACGGGTGCAGACCACCAACGGCACGGACTGGCGCGAGCCGCGGCTGCACACCGTGTTCGAGCGCGAGCTCGCCCGAGCGCCCGTCCCGGGCGAGCGGTCGGCACCCGCCGTGCGATAGCCATCGGGCAGGCGACGCTTCCCGACGCCCTGCGCCTGGGCGCGGTGCACCTCGCCGTTGCCGACGCCGACCGTGCGCAGGCCTTCTACCAGGATGCGCTGGGGCTCCAGGTGCACGGACGCGAGGAGGGTGCAGTGGCCCTGGGCGCTGGCGCCGGCGACCTCGTGGTGCTTCACGAGGAGCCGGGGGCCCGGCCCGCCGGCCGTCACGCGGGCCTGTTCCACGTCGCGCTCCTGCACCCCTCGCGCGAGGAGCTGGCCCAGGCGCTGGCCCGCGTGACCGACGCGGGCGTGC
>JBBJOB010000073.1:0-8781 GCA_037721455.1 Solirubrobacteraceae bacterium
GGCTCGTCGAGCAGCGCGGTCGAGTACCTCCTCATTCGAGCGCTGCTGCCCGGCTCCGTGCGCCGCCTTCACGCCGTCGCGCCCAGCGGTCCGCCGCGTCGGATAGGGTCCGCCGCGATGACGGGCCTGGTGATCGTCCTCGCCTTCCTCTCCCTTGGGGCGGCGGTCGTCTTCGTGGCGATGAGCGGAGGCCCGCAGGGCGCGCGCAAGAGGCTGGGCTCGGAGAGCAGACGCGGCACCAGGGGCGTGGGGCTGGCCGTGGGGGCCGTGATGGTCTTCTTCGGTGTGGCCGTCCCTGGGCTCACCTTCGCCCTCTCGGGGGACGCCTCCGACGGTCCGGCCGGCCTCGAGCTCAACGCGGTCCAGACGGAGGGGCGCGAGCTGTTCGCCGAGAACTGCGCGACCTGCCACATCCTCTCGGCCTCCAACGCCGTGGGGCGTGTCGGGCCCAACCTGGACGTCCTGCGACCCAACGTGGACCTCACCCTGGACGCGATCGCCACCGGCCGCGCTCGCGGCGCGGGGCAGATGCCCGCCGGCCTGCTGCAGGGCGAGCGGGCAAGCGCGGTCGCCCAGTACATCGATCTCGTCGCCGGCCGGGTCAGGTAGTCGGGGCGACGCAATGGCGTTCGTGGGCGTGCACGATCGTTTGCAGGGCTTCGTAATCATGCCCGTTTGCAGGGATATTTCCGCCTGCTACGATGCCGTGCATCATCGCCGAGTCTTCGCCGAATGGTGGAGAACGGGGGACCCGGTCACCGGGGCGAATCGCCTCAGCACGAGTCGTAGCGCATCTCTTTCAGCGCGAGCCCGTCAGCTAACCCCGTAGGCCTGAGAAAGAGGATCCACAGAAATCATGCCGCCACAGGAGGCCCAGGCCTGGTGGACCGACGTCGAGCACCTGCGTGAGGATCTCGAGCGCCGCCGCGCGCGCCGCGAGGGTCGCTCGCCGCAGCCCCTGCGCGTCGTCGTGGGCGGGGGGCAGGGCACGCCCGACCGCCGAGGCCCGCACGAGCCGCTGCGCGTCGCTCCTGAACTACACGACGGCAGTGACGCCGCACCCGCCCCGCACCGGCGGGGAGGCGCGCCGGCGTCGCAGCCTGCCGCCGGCAAGGGCCGCGAGTGCCGTGGCGAATCGGGTCGCTTCCACCCCTCGGCGGCCGATGAGGCGCAGGCCCGCGCGCAGCGCGAGCCAGGGCCCAGCCTCACCGAACTGCTGCGCACCCGCCTCGAGGCGGGCCTGCGCGCGGTGCGCGAGCCGCTGACCACCCGCGAGCAGCGTCTGGCCACCACACGCACCCAGCGCGAGGAGCGCCTCGACGAGCCGCCGCTCCACCAGCCGCCCGCCGCCGATCCCGTGCAGGACGCTCGCGCACAGGCCCGCCGTGCCGCGCGCGAGACCTTCGGCGACTGGAGCATCGCCGAGCCGCCGGCTCCCGGCGAGCGGCGCACTGTCCAGATCCGCGGCCGCCAGGACGACCCGCCGCGTCTCGCCGCCCATGCCGGCGGCCACCCCGACCCGATCGTCCGCCGCCCGGTGCCCAGCGCTCGCGATCGCATCGACCACCGACCCGACCGCATCGCGGCCTGGGCGGTCGCCCTGGGCATCCTGCTCATCCTCATGGCCGCGGGAACCGCCGACGCGGCGGCGCTGCCGCTGTCCTAGTGGCCGCCCCCGCAAATACGCACCGTTCCGGCGGCCGCCGATCACCGGCTGCCGCCACCCGGCGACCGGTCATGTGCCAGAGGCACACTCCCGGATCGCCGTGCGGCGCCAGCCGGCGCCGGCAATCACCGGCGACGGCACGTATTCCCGGGGCCGACCACTAGATTCACGCAGGTGCCTGCCGACCGGCCCCAGACAGCCCAGGATGTCCTCGCGCTCGTGCGCGAGCGCGACATCCGCTTCGTGCGGCTGTGGTTCACCGACATCCTCGGCCACCTCAAGTCGTTCTCGGTCAACGCGCAGGAGCTCGACCAGGCCTTCGAGGAGGGCATGGGCTTCGACGGCTCCTCGATCACGGGCTTCAACCCGATCGAGGAGTCCGACATGGTCGCCATGCCCGACCCGGCCACCTTCGCCGTGCTGCCCTGGCGCCCCGACGACCAGGGCGTGGCCCGGCTGTTCTGCGACGTCCTCACCCCGGAGGGCACGCCCTACGAGGGCGACCCGCGCCACGTCCTGCGCCGCGCCATCGAGCGTATGAAGACGATGGGCTTCGACACCTTCAACGTCGGCCCCGAGCTGGAGTACTTCCTGTTTCGCGACAGCAAGGGCACAGAGGTCCTCGACGAGGGCGGCTACTTCGACCTGACCACGCTGGACGCCGGCTCGGACGTGCGCCGCGAGACCGTCCTGGCCCTCGAGCAGCTGGGGATCCACGTGGAGTACTCCCACCACGAGGTCGGCCCCTCCCAGCACGAGGTCGACATGCGCCACGCCGACGCGCTGAAGATGGCCGACGACTGCATGACCTACCGCATCACGGTCAAGGAGTACGCGCTCAAGTACGGCTGGCACGCGACGTTCATGCCCAAGCCGCTGTTCGGTCAGAACGGCTCGGGGATGCACACCCACATGTCGCTGTCGCGCGACGGGCGCAACGCCTTCTACAACGCCGACGACCCCTACTTCCTCAGCGCCGAGGCGCGCGCGTTCATCGCCGGCCAGCTTCGCCACGCCCGCGAGCTGAGCGCGATCTTCGCCCAGTGGGTCAACTCCTACAAGCGTCTGGTGCCCGGCTACGAGGCGCCCACCTACGTCGCCTGGTCGAGGCGCAACCGCTCGGCTCTGGTGCGCGTGCCGCTCTACCACCCGGGCCGCGAGCGCTCCACCCGGATGGAGCTGCGCTGCCCCGACCCCGCCTGCAATCCCTACCTCACCTTCGCCGCCCTGCTGCAGGCCGGCCTGGAGGGCATCGAGAAGGGCTACGAGCTGCCCGAGCCGATGGAGCAGAACCTCTACCACCTCGCGCCCGACGAGCGCCGCCGGCTGGGCATCGAGCAGCTCCCCGAGACGCTGGGGGAGGCCATCGAGCTGTTGGCCGGCTCCGAACTGGTGCTGCGCACCCTCGGTGAACACATGTTCAACCGCTACGTGGAGATCAAGCGCCGCGAGTGGGACGAGTACCGCGTGCAGGTCACCCAGTGGGAGCTCGATCGCTACCTGCCGGTGCTGTGAGCTGAGGCGGTGCCGGGCGCCGTTCAGCCGGACGGCTCGATGGGTCAGTTCCCAGTCTCGGTCGTGTAGGCCGCGCCGATGCGCTCGGATGCTGCACCCAGTCGGCGGTCGCGCGTCCACAATCGCGCCTCATTGGTCAGCTTCGTGGCGGCGAGCAGCTGAGCGTCGACGTAGCCGATACCGACGCCGAACAGCTCGTGACGCTCGATGAACGCCAGCACCTCCACTGCCGTGGCGATGGTCGCAGTCGGGAGATCGCCGAGCAGCTGGAGGACCTCGGCACGGTTGCGCAGGTGCCCGAGCGCGAGCTCTCCGATGACCCAAGGATGGGTGAGGATCTCGCCACGCTCGAGCAGCCCGCCCAGGACCGGATCGCCGTGGCGGAGATGGTCGATCCAAACGGTGGTGTCGACCAGGATCACCGTGGCATGGAGCGTCGCCGCGGAACCCTCGTGAGCTCGGGCTCGGTCCCGCCGAGGCGTGCGAGTCGGCGCGCACTCTCGCGCTCGATCAGCGCGGTCAGCGCTTCGCGCACGAGCGCAGTCTTCTCCTTCATGCCCGTGAGGCGCTGCGCCTCGGCGAGCAGATCGTCGTCGAGCGCCAGGGTCGTCCTCATCGCCATACCATCCGAGTGCACGGAGCCACGCATCGAATGATGTCACACGGCGTGCTTCATGTGCCTGTAGCCGCGGACGGGTAGGGCGGTGGCATGACGATCGCTGACGCAGGAACCTTCACCATCGCCGACCGCACCGTCCATCGCCTGGGCTTCGGGGCCATGCGCATCACCGGGGAGGGCATCTGGGGCCCACCGGCCGATCGCGAGCGCGCGCTGGCCGTGCTGCGCCGCTCGCGCGAGCTGGGGGTCGACCTCATCGACACCGCCAACTCCTACGGGCCCGAGGTCAGCGAGGAGCTGATCGCGCAGGCGCTGCATCCCTACGACGAGGACCTCACCATCGCCACGAAGGCGGGCCTCACGCGCTCGGGGCCCGGGGAGTGGCATGCCGACTGCCGCCCCGAGTCGCTCAAGCGCGAGTGCGAGGGATCGCTCAAGCGGCTCATGGTCGACAGCATCGACCTCTTCCAGCTCCACACGGTCGACCGCAAGGTGCCCTACGAGGAGTCCGTGGGGACGCTCAAGGAGCTCCAGGACGAGGGCAAGATCCGCCACATCGGCGTCTCCAACGTCTCCGTCGAGCAGCTCGAGCAGGCCCGGGGCATCGTCGAGGTCCACACCGTGCAGAACCGGTTCAACCTCACCGACCGCGGCCACGAGGACGTCCTGGACCACTGCGAGCACGAGGGCATCGGCTTCATCCCCTACTTCCCGCTGGCCGCAGGCGACCTCGCCAGGCCCGGCGGGCCGCTGGCCGAGGCCGCGCAGCGCCACGACGCCACGCCGGCCCAGGTCGCGCTGGCCTGGCTGCTACAGCGCAGCGAGGTGATGCTGCCCATCCCGGGCACCGGCTCGCCCGAGCACCTGGAGGAGAACGCCGCCGCCGGCGCCCTGCGTTTGGAGGACGACGAGCTCAGCCGGCTCGAGCGGGCTGCCTGACGTCCTGCGGAGCGGAGGCGGCCTCGGCGTCGCCGTCGGGCGACGGGGGCTGCGACCCATCCTCGTGCGCCAGACGCGAGGGCCACCACACCTTCGGCCCGATGTCCAGCACCAGCGCGGGCACGAGGATCGAGCGCACGATCAGCGTGTCCAGCAGCACGCCGAAGGCCACCACGAAGCCGATCTCGGTCAGGAAGGTCAGGGGCAGCACGGCCAGGACCGCGAAGGTGCCGGCCAGCACCACGCCGGCCGAGGTGATGACCCCGCCGGTGACCGCCAGGCCGCGCTTCATGCCCTCCCGGGTGCCATGGATCTCGACCTCCTCGCGCACGCGGGCCATGAGGAAGATGTTGTAGTCGACCCCCAGGGCGACCAGGAAGATGAACGCGAAGAGGGGGAAGGCCGGATCGGCGCCGGGGAAGCCGAAGACCACGTCGAAGACGACCGCCCCGACGCCCATGGCCGCCAGGAAGGACAGGACGACGGTCGCGATGAGCAGCGCGGGGGCCAGCAGCGAGCGCAGCAGCGCCACGAGGATCACGGTCACGATGGCCAGCGCGATGGGGATCAGCAGCCGGGTGTCGTAGGCCGACGCGTCGCGCAGGTCGTACTCCACCGCGGTCGGGCCGCCCACCAGCGCGTCGGGCGCCACCCCGCGCACCGCCTCGCGGAGCGGCGGGATCACGTCGAAGGCCTGCGTGCTGTAGGGGTCGAAGCGCAGCAGCGCGGCGAGTTGGACGGCCTGGTCGTCGCCCGCGACCGGCTCGGGCGCGACCCCGGCGACGCCTTCGATCTGCGAGGCGGCGGCGACCACGGCGTCGATCCGCGAGGGGTCGCTCACGACGATGTCGGTCGGGGCCGACTGGCCGGACGGGAAGGCCTGCGCGATCAGCTCCTGGGCCTGTACCGACTCGACCTCCCCGCGGAACGAGTTGGCGGTGGTGAGCCCGTTGGAGTAGTTGAGCAGCCCCAGTGAAAGCACGCCCAGCAGCACGGTGGTGCCCACGGCGACGCGGCGCGGCGCGGCGCCGATCCGGTCACCCAGACGCCGCCAGAGCCCCTGCGTCTCGTCGGCGCCCCGGTCGCCGAAGTGGGGCACGAAGGGCCAGAACGGGCGCCGGCCGACCACCGTGAGCAGCGCGGGCAGGAACGTCAGCATGGCCAGCATGGCGATGAAGACGCTCAGCGCGGCCACCGGCCCCATGCCCGAGGTTCCGTTGACCTTGGCCAGGCTCAGCGACAGCAGCGCAACGGCGACGGTGAGTCCGGAGGCGAGGATGGCCGGCCCGGCGCGGCGCAGAGCCAGGGCCATGGCCTCGTGCTTGTCGGTGTGGCGGCGCAGCTCCTCCCGGTAGCGCGACACGAGCAGCAGCGCGTAGTCGGTGCCCGCCCCGAGCACCAGAACGGAGGCGATCGACGACGTCTGGCCGTTGACCGTGATGCCCAGCTCGGTGAGTCCGTAGCCCGCGCCGCGCGCGGCCATCTCCGCGACGATGACCGCCAGCAGCGGGAACCACAGGAAGAACGGGCTGCGGTAGATCAGGATGAGGAGGACGAAGACCAGCCCGCCGGCGGCCAGCAGCAGCGTGCCGTTGATGGAGGTGAAGATCTCGATCGCGTCGGCGCTGGCGCCCGCCGGCCCGCCGACCGCCGCCTGCAGCCCGTCGCCGCCCTCGACGACCTCCCGGTAGTCCTCGACGGGCTCGAGGATGTCGTCGGACTCGCCCGTGGCCCGCAGCACGTTGGTCACCAGGGCGGTGGTCCCGTCGGGAGAGACCTCGGGGCCCTGGAAGGGCGTCGTGCTGGCGAACTGCGCGGTGGCGGCGTTGAGGGCTTCCAGATCCTGCCCGATGGTCGTGCGGTCGGCGTCGGTCAGCCCGCTGTCGCGCTGGTAGACCACGACAGTGGGCGCCGTCTCGGCGCCCTGCAGGCGCTTGGTGACCTCCAGAACCGCCGTCGACTCCGCATCGCCCGGCAGGAACGACGTCGACTCGTTCTTCTCGGCCTCGGTGTACTTGGTGGGCAGGCCGAAGGCGACGATGGCGAACAGCGCGGCGAACCACAGGGCGAGCACGACCCACTTGGAGCGCCGGCCGGCGGAGAGCGTGAGGAGCTTGGACATGGTTCGCGGGACTGTAACGGAGTCCAGATTCCGGTTGGGTGCGGTTACCCACACTTCCGCCGCGCTCGGCTCTTCGGGTCGGCGCCCCCGCTCACGGGGTGGAGCTCTGGCCGACCTCGCCGCGCCAGCCCTCGGTCGCCTCGCCGCGGGCCTCGAGCATCTGCTTGAAGTTCTCCAGGTCACCCTTGACGCGCTTCTTGGCCAGTCCCAGCGCGTCGCCGACCTTCTCGGCCACCGAGTCGGGCTCGATGTCCATCTGCAGCATCACGCGCGTGCGGTTCTCCTCGATGCGGTGGAAGGTCACCACGCCGGCGTGCTCGGCGCCCTGCTCGGACGTCCAGGCGACCCGCTCGTCGGGGACCTGCTCGGTCACCTTGGCGTCGAACTCCTTCTCCTTGCCGGCCACCTTGGTGCGCCAGTGCAGGTGGGTGTCGTCGACCTGACGGACCTCCTCGACGCCCTCCATGAACTGCGGGAACTCCTCGAACTGGGTCCATTGGTTGTAGGCGGTGCGCACGGGCACGCTGACCTCGATGCTCTCTTCGATGTTCGACATGACGGCCTCTTTCTGGTTGCAGATCGCCCCATGCGTACTCCGCCGCCACCCCGTTTTGATCACGTCCGCGCTGATCTCGCTCCCAGCCTGGCGCGTCGCCGCTGACCGACGCCGCGCTACCCGGCGTGCGCGCTACCGCAGGGCGGCGGCGAGCTCATCGGGGCCGGTCACCGGCGCCCTACAGGCGAAGCCCTCGCAGACGTAGGCCGCGGCGCGGCCCTCCACGGGCTCACGGCCCTTGAGCAGGGGCACAGCACCCTCTTCGCCCTCGCCTCCCGCGACGACCACATGGGGGCGGTGCGCGCCGCGGACGACGCGCTCCAGGGCGGCGCGCTCGTTCGCAGGGCCCACGAGCGCGACCTCGCGCACGGCGGCCAGGCGCAGGTCCAGCGCGCTGAGCAGGTACCCGAAGGCCTGCGGGTGGCGCGGCGCGAGCTCGTGCAGGAGGCGCAGGACGCCGTCGGCCTGCTCGGTGTAGGCGTGCTCGCCGGTCAGCGCGCCCAGGCGCAGCAGGCCCAGCGCGGCGCTCGAGGCCCCCGAGGGGATGGGGGCGTCCTCGAGGTCCTTGCGCCGGGCCACGAGGCGCTCGTGGTCGTCGGCGACGGAGAAGAACCCGCCGTGGTCGGGGTCGGCGAAGCGGGAAACGATCGTGTCGGCCAGCGCACGGCCCTCGGTGAACCAGCGTTCCTCGAAGGTGGCCTCGTAGAGACTCAGCAGGCCCTCGAGGAGGAAGGCGTGGTCCTCGAGGTAGGCGGCGTACTTGGCCTCGCCGTCCTTCCAGGTGCGCAGCAGGCGGCCGTCGGGATCGCGCAGCTCGCGCAGGACGAAGTCCGCGGCGCCACGAGCCGCGTCGAGCAGATCATCGCGCTCCAGGGCGCCGCCGGCCTCGGCCAGCGCGGTGATCATCAGCGCGTTCCAGGCGGTCAGGCGCTTGTCGTCGAGGCCGGGCCACACCCGTTGCGTGCGGACCTCCAGCAGCCGGGCGCGGATGCGCTCGCGGACCTGTGGCTCGGGCTCGGGGCCGCGCGACTCCAGGATGTTGGCGCCCTCGAAGTTGCCCTCGTCGCTCGCGCCCAGCCAGGTGATCGCCACGGGGGCGTCGGGCCCCAGCACGTCGCGCAGCTCGTCCAGCGTCCAGACGTAGAACTTCCCCTCCACACCCTCGGAGTCGGCGTCCAGCGCGCTGAGGAACCCGCCCTCGGGGCCGCGCATCTCGCGCAGCGCCCACTCCAGCGTCTCCTCGCACGTGCGCCGCAGCAGCGGGTCGCCGGTGCGCTGCCAGCCGCGCAGGTAGGCGCGGGCCAGCAGCGCGTTGTCGTAGAGCATCTTCTCGAAGTGGGGGACCGTCCATTGCGCGTCGACGG